>JBCBEA010000160.1:0-7999 GCA_038529195.1 Cyanobacteria bacterium J06600_6 | reverse complement strand
GTTCTCCCTACAAAATCGGTTGTGACATAATTGACGGCTATTAAAAGCGAGGCTTGTCGAATAGTCACAGAGCAGAGGTTTGAGATAAAAGTCAGGAGCGGGAGATATCGTTACTCAATTTATCTCCCTACAGATCCTGCTTGAATTTTTATCCCGCCGTTGCTTTTTCTGAGGGAGTTACCTTAACCCCGGAGCCGACAACTGCACGACTATATAGTTCTTCTTCCATTGGTACAAACTCAATGCGATTGAGTAGGGTCGTCACAAAGGCAAAGAGTAGGAAAGGCAAGGACAAAACCAAAACGATGCCAACTGTTGCTAAGGCGTAAATTTGTCTGGTGTTGCTCCATAGAGCAAGAGTAGTCGCCAAACTAATAAAGATGACAATTAACCAAATAATAATCTGACCGTAGATATCACCAAATTTTAAGGTACAGATCATTTTATATTTATGCAGTGCGTTGTCCATAGAATCTCCTGAAAATATATATGTTGAGGTTAAAACTACCTTCAATTATCGCGGAGGTTTCTCAAATCGAGCTGAATATTCAACTATTTTTCCATGCCTTGCAATATCTGTTTACAATTTCTCAAGCCTTTTGAGTATATATACTCAGGTATTTTTTCAAGTGCGAAGATCTAAAAAACTATTAAACTTGAACGAACCTATTTCACTCCAGGCATATTAAATAAATCTGTGAAAATTTCCGATTCTTGGCGCTTCAGTTCTAGGTTGTAATAGGCTGGGTGAAGAAAATTGCAACCAAATAATTTGTAAGATCATGGCAGATAATTCTATTGTTGAAGATCGCGACTATACGTTGATTATTGATAAAAGTGGCAGTATGTCGATTAACGATCGCCCTGATGGTAAAACCCGCTGGGAATCTGCTCAAGAATCGACTCTTGCCCTGGCTCAAGAATGTGAAAAAATTGACCCTGATGGGATTACGCTTTATTTGTTTTCTGGTCGTTTTCGTCGTTACGATAACGTAACTGCGGACAAGGTAGCCAAAATTTATAACGATAACGATCCGATGGGTAAAACCGATTTGGCTAGCGTGCTTGCCGATGCGGTAAATAATTATTTTGAGCGAAAAGCAGCGGGAGAAGCAAAAACTAATGGCGAAACCATTGTCGTGGTTACAGATGGTGAGCCTGATGATTATAAAGCGGTAATGCGGGTGATTATCGATGCCTCTCGGCAAATAGATCGAGATGAGGAAATGGGTATTTCTTTAATTCAGGTGGGTAAGGATCGCAAGGCAACCCAGTTTCTCAAGGCTCTTGACGATCAGCTAGAGTCGGTAGGAGCGAAGTTTGATATTGTCGATACGATTACGATTGACGATATGCAGGGATTAACCTTAGCGGAAGTTCTGCTAAATGCCGTAATCGACTAAGTTTGGTAAAGACAAACGACAAAATTTGATACAAATCCTAACACTATCGATCAACAAACTATTACGATGTAAGAGTGATGCAATCTTATCCCTTACATTCATTAGAAGCAGGTAGCTGGTTCAAATTAATCTGTGGAGCTAGCTATCAACACCTCCCTGCGGTGCGTAATCTGGCGTTAGCCTACAGTTTAGCTGGTGCAGACTGTATTGATGTGGCTGCCGATCCTGCCGTAATTGCTGCTGCTAGAGAAGGTATTGAGATGGCAAAAGAGCAGCTTGAATATGGCAGTCAAAATAGCGCTCCAGGCGATCGCTCTCCCTGGTTAATGGTCAGTATTAATGATGGAGTCGATCCGCATTTTCGTAAGGCTGAGTTTGAAGTTACTCAATGTCCTCCAGATTGTCCCCAGCCCTGTGTACAGGTATGTCCTGCTGAAGCGATAAATTTAGCTCAGGGCGGTGTGATCGACAGTCTTTGCTATGGCTGTGGACGTTGCGAGCCAATCTGTCCTCAAAATTTAATCAACAACAATTCTTATATCGCCTCCTTAGCAGAAGTCATCCCCTGGATTGAATCATTAGGGGTAGATGCGATCGAGATTCATACCCAAGCAGGAAACTATGCTGGTTTCCAAAGAGTTTGGCAAAATATTGCCCCAATCCTTGGTAAATTAAAGCTAATAGCGATTAGCTGCACCGATGCCCCTCACGTCATCGAATATTTGCGATCGCTTTACAAACTAATTAGTCCCCTACCTTGTCCTCTAATTTGGCAAACAGACGGGCGCTCGATGAGTGGAGATATTGGAAAGGGCACAACCCATGCTGCGATCAATTTTGCGCACAGGGTTTTGCAGGCGGATTTGCCTGGGTATGTTCAGCTCGCAGGAGGAACTAACGACTACACGGTTGAGAAGCTTAAGCAGGCAAACATGCTCGGTCAACAAGACAGCCACAGTCTGCCAAAGCTAGTTTCGGGACTGGCATACGGTAGCTATGCACGGAGCATTTTATCTCCCACTATCTCTCAGCTAGTGAATGCTGCGGGGTCATCCAATCAATTTATTCAAACCAAAGATAGATCAATGAATCAGCTTAATTTAAAGCTCGAACAAGACAGAGAGTTATTGGCTCAAGCAGTCAATACTGCCCAATCATTAGTAAGCCAGATTAAACATAGCTAAGGATTAGCTGTGCCTTGCTAATTGTATTTATTTTTTATTAACCAATTATATATTTCCAATGCAGTCAGATATAGCTTCCCATCGGATGCAAGTTACCGATAACCTCGATAAGCTACTCACTATTTTTCCCGAATCGATTCGTTCTAAGCTGGACGAACAAATTGAGTCAGACAGCGATAATCTGATTGAGGTAGTTTTAGATTTAGGCAGACTGCCAGAAGTACGCTTTAGCGATCGCGTTACCTACATTCGCGATGAGCCTGTTACCAAAGACGAGATCCAGCACTGTATCGAGCGGGTAGGCATGTTTAGCAGTGACAATCGAGCGGGTATCGAGCGCACCCTCCACCGTATCAGCGCGATCCGTAACCGCACAGGAGATATTATTGGTCTTACCTGTCGGATTGGTAGAGCAATTTTTGGCACAATTGTTATGATTCGCGACCTGGTCGAAACTGGTCAGTCAATTTTGATGTTGGGTCGTCCTGGGGTGGGTAAAACCACTGCTCTCAGAGAAATTGCCAGGGTATTAGCGGATGACCTTGAAAAACGTGTTGTAATCATCGATACTTCTAACGAGATTGCAGGAGATGGAGACGTCCCCCACCCCGCCATTGGTCGCGCTCGTCGGATGCAGGTTGCTCGCCCCGAACTTCAGCACCAGGTGATGATCGAGGCGGTAGAAAATCATATGCCCGAAGTAATTGTAATTGATGAAATCGGCACGGAATTAGAGGCACTAGCAGCGAGAACGATCGCCGAACGTGGGGTACAGCTAGTTGGTACAGCTCACGGTAACACAGTCGAAAATCTGATCAAGAACCCCACCCTTTCCGATTTAGTTGGGGGCATTCAAAGCGTTACTCTAGGGGATGATGAAGCTCGTCGTCGTCGGACTCAAAAGACTGTTTTGGAGCGTAAAGCACCTCCGACTTTTGCGATCGCCGTAGAAATGTTAGAGCGTCAGCGTTGGGTAGTTCATGATGATGTTTCCGCCACGATTGATACTCTGCTGCGGGGTGTTGAACCTCCTGCTCAGGTAAGAACTGTCGATGATAGTGGGGAAGTGACCATTATTCACGAAGAATCCAAGTCGCCTTTTAAACCTCTACCTTCCAGAAATGGTAATGGAGTGGCTGCGTTACAGCCGACGGGACTGAGAGCATCGGGCAAAATGACTCCTCTTTCTTTGCATGACGGCAAAGCTAAACGGGACAACCACTCAGAGTTTGAGCATTTATTAGAACGCTCCTGGCAAACCAAAGAACCCCAAAGCCAAAAAATACGCACTCCTGGTCCAAATGGCGAAGACCACCCCGTTTACATTTATGCCTATGGTATTGGTCGCTCCCAGATCGAACACGCGGTTAATGTTCTCAATCTGCCAATTGTCCTCACCAAAGATATAGAAGAGGCAGATGCGGTAGTGGCACTGCGATCGCAAATCAAGCATCATTCTCGCCTACGCAATATTGCCAAAGATCGTCATGTACCGATATATACAGTCAAATCTAACACTATTCCTCAGGTAACCCGCATCTTTCGCCAAATCCTCAATCTAGACGATCCCAATGTCCCTGAACCAGCAGATTTACGCCTGTTTAGCACTGCGGGTAACGATGACGAAATCGAGGCGCTAGAAGAAGCAAGACTGGCAGTTGAGCAAATTGTTATACCCCAGGGTCAACCAGTAGAACTGTTACCACGATCGGCAAAGGTGCGTAAAATGCAGCACGAACTGATCGAACACTATCGCCTCCAGTCCGATAGTTTTGGCGATGAGCCTAATCGCCGTCTGAGAATTTATCCTGCCTAACATTCAGATAAATCGGCGTTGTATCACAATGGCGCCATATCACAATGAGATAATTGAGACTAACTAAGAGACTAGGAGCGATATTATCTCGCAATCAGATAGCGTCGATCAATTCTCCTTTGCACATAGTAAAGAGGATTTATCAGGAAAGATAAACGGGGATAAAATTTGAATTTATCCTCTGCTGTCGATCACCTAAACTGTATATGATTCGACTACACGGAAAAAATTCATTGGTTCGAGGTAATGTAGATGCTGGAAATTTTAGAAATAAAAAAACATTTATTAGCAGGAGAACTTGAATCAGCTTTGCAAATAGTCGAAGACTTGGAAGAAATCGGTAGGCAAAGCGAAATTAGAAATTTAGAATCATTTTTGGTAATTCTATTGATTCATCTAATTAAAATACAGGTAGAAAAACGCCTGACCAAATCTTGGAAATCATCAATACTTAATAGTCTCCTGGCTATTCAAAAACGCAACAAACTAGGAAAAAAAGCCCACTATATTTATCCTCAAGATTGGCAGGAATATTTAGCAGATAATTTTAATGCTGCTGTGATTAGTGCTAGTAGCGAAGTTCTTGGCGGTATCGATTACGCTGAATTGAAAGTAAAATGCGATCGCACTGCGCTGCTGAATTTTTCTAACTCTCTACTACAGTTAACCTATCCCAATAATCAAGAGCTATTGATTGCTGAAGTTGAAAGTCAATTATTAGATTTTTGCGTTTAGGTAGCCAATATATCTCTTGCATGAATAAAAGATTAATGTATTTTCCCTT
This sequence comes from Cyanobacteria bacterium J06600_6, assembly GCA_038529195.1. Taxonomy (GTDB): domain Bacteria; phylum Cyanobacteriota; class Cyanobacteriia; order Cyanobacteriales; family Xenococcaceae; genus Waterburya. The sequence continues at coordinate 2,812 of JBCBEA010000160.1, read as the reverse complement.
TTACCTTTTCCTAAGCTAGTTAATTATGATTGTGCGACGGCGGGGCGCTGCCCCAGTGTTTGCTTTGCAAACTAGAATGCGAATGCATTCGCGCTAGTCCTTTAGGGCAAGAAGTCTAATATATCCAACAGCATCAATAGTTTAAATAACTAATGTAGTTAATTTAAGGCAGAAAAATTACTCATCGAATCAGTCAGGCGATCAAAATAAGATTCTAATTCTTCCCGTTGCGAATCATCAAAATGCCTGAGGCTAAACACTTTTAACTGTTCCAGTCCGAGTATCATGGCGGAGAGGGGTACTTCTAACTCTTGATAGAGCTGCTCCATATAGCCCAAACCGCGATCGCTCAGATAATCAAGTCTGCATCCGCTAACTCCGTAGCTAATACAGCGTAAGAAATGCCAAAAGTCACGCCAACAGGCTTCTGCTCGCATTGGCGGATATAAACCCCCCCCAGGCTCATTAATACCAGGATTAGCATCCAGAACTACGGCTCTAGCGTTAGAGACAATTTCATTCACATTATCTCGCAGTATTCTTCCCCGATTTAGCCCATCGTTGAGATTAGGAGCTATGTCTTTAATACTGGAAATGTCTACATCAGTTAGATATCGACTTTCGCTATCTGCTTGTTTAAATATTGCAACTAATGATTCAGGATAGTCTTGCCAATCCACACTGACAATCTTGGATTTGGCAATTAATTCTTTTACTTTGTCACTCAGCATGGCTACTCCTTCAGCTACGAACATATTTACTATAAAGCTTTTCCGACTCCTAACTTGCTCAACAATAAATGGCGCAAATCTCTTGCTCAAGATAGCTAGAGAGTTGCAACAATATAAACTAAGGTGAGTTTAGAATTGAGATTTTGCCCATGGACATAGAACAGATTAAGGCTGCTCTGCAGGATGAAGATCCGCAGCAAAGAATGAAGGGAATTCGTGAACTACGCAACTGCGAAGCCGATGTTGCCTCACCCTTATTGTTAAACCATATTAATGATGAAGAATTTTTAGTTAGATCTTTTGTCGCGATGGGTTTGGGCAGAAAGCAAAGCGATCAAGCTTTCGAAGCTCTATTGTTAATGAGCGAACAGGATAAAGATCCAAATGTGAGAGCCGAAGCAGCTAATTCCCTCTCTTTCTATGGAGATATTGCTATTCCGCGTCTGAGAAAAATGTATGAGCTGGATCAGCATTGGCTGGTGCGTCGTAGCATTATTGCTGCGATTGTCGATCTCAAGTGTCCTCAAGAACTTCTGGAAATTTGTCAAATTGGCTTGGCAGGAGAAGATGAACCCGTCATGGAATCCTGTATTAGTGCTTTAGGTTTACTAGCTGGTGCGGAACAGGAAGCCGAAGCGCTCAAATCACTCCTATTTTTTGCTGACGATCGCTCTTGGCGTATTCGCCTCCAGGTAGCTAAATCCTTAGGTAGATATCAAAATCCTGAGGCGATCGCTACTCTGACTAAATTGAAGGCAGATCCAGATCATCGAGTCGTTGCTGCCGTCTTAGAAACGACAATTTAAATCATCAAGAAGCAATATTTGCATAATCAGGATCGTTAAATAAATGACTCTTTGATAAAATACTTAGAGAAACGTTAAAAAATATTACAAAATTCCTTCAATGAAATTATTGGTAGTTGGCGCAACTGGCACCTTGGGTAGACAAGTAGCTCGTCAGGCTTTAGATGAAGACCATGAGGTACGCTGTTTAGTACGCAATCCCAACAAGGCAATCTTTCTCAAAGAATGGGGTGCGGAAATAGTTAAAGGAGATCTTTGTGATGAATCTACTCTCGCTCCTGCTTTGGAGGGAGTTGATGCCGTAATTGATGCTGCCACTGCCAGAGTTACCGATAATCTTCGAGCTAGGGATGTAGATTGGGAGGGCAAAGTTAATTTGATCCAGGCAACCAAAGCTGCAGGAGTAGACAGATATATCTTTTTCTCTGTTCTTAACGCCGAAAAATATCCTGAAGTACCCCTAATGGATATCAAACACTGTACTGAATTATTCTTGGCAGAGTCTGGCTTAAACTACACAGTATTGCAGCTAGCTGGCTTTATGCAGGGTTTGATTAGCCAATACGCAATTCCAATTTTAGAAGAGCAGGTAGTTTGGGTCTCAGGAGAAAGTACTCCTATTGCCTACATGAATACCCAAGACATTGCTAAATTTGGCGTTCGCGCTTTGTCAGTGCCAGAAACAGAAAAGCAGACTTTCCCTGTCGTGGGAACTAAAGCCTGGGGTGCATATGAAATTATGAATCTTTGCGAGAATCTCTCAGGCAAGAATACTCGCATCTCCAGAATATCTCTAGTCGTATTGGGTCTTTTACGACGCATTACTCGCTTTTGTGAGTGGGGTCAAAATACAGCAGACCGTTTGATGTTTGCCGAAGTTCTGGCTAGTGGAAAGCCTCAAGATGCGCCAATGGATGAGGTTTATAAAACTTTTGGTTTAGACCCGAAAGAGACTACTACCTTAGAAGGGTATATGCAGGAATACTTTAGCCGGATCATGAAAAAACTCAAGGAGATTGATTACGAGAAAAACAAAGGTAAGAAAAAGAAAGGTACAATTCCCTACCGCAACCAGTTTTAATTTGGGTTTTAAGCTAATTTAAGATTCTGAAAGTGGTTATTTTAGAATTGGTTAGTTTAAAATATTTGAAAAATAAATCATAAAAATTATAGAGGAGCAGCACAGGTAATTTATAGCTCCTCTTTTTAGTGCTTACTTTAAGCTGTTCAAGCTTTATTTCACTGAAGATAGCTATCTTTTCAAAAGACAAATAG
>JBCBEA010000159.1:0-8043 GCA_038529195.1 Cyanobacteria bacterium J06600_6 | reverse complement strand
CAAAAACATATCCTAGAATTTTTAGAAAGTTAACGCCTCTATTCAAATAAATCAGACCGAACAAAGGAAATATTGCAGTCAAAAAACCAGCAACGAAAGTATTCTTTTTTGCCAACTCCTCTGTCCGATTAAGATCTCTTTGAGTTGGACAGAAAGGATTCCACGGATTAAAGTCTGTTGCCTGAAAATTAGCCATAATTATTATCGATCAAATTAAATATAAATAAATTTTATAAAACTTTGATGTTACTTAATGTGACTTGTATTCGTTTGGCAGGTGATTTTTGTAATACGGGATAAAAAAATAAAGCGATCGCTCCTCATAGAAAAGCGATCGCCATTATTCAAAACCAAATTAATTAAGCAAAGGCAAAATGATCTTCGTTACTAGCCAAGAAACCATCGGGAGTGTTAGCGACAATCGCCAGATCGTTACCTTCTACCGAAATCAATGCTCCTGCATCAGCTTGAGTGATATGAAGATCCTCAAAACCAATACCCAAACCAGCAATTCCAATTACGTCCTCACCACTAGTAAAGTCATTAATTGTATTAGGAGAGTCGGGGTATTCGCCGTTGGCAATCCAGAATTGGTCTGCGCCTAAGTTACCGTTAATAACGTTGTGACCACCAGAGGTTGCAAAGATGCGATCATTACCATCATCGCCAAAAATGCGATCGCCTTCTCCCAGAATTACAGTGTCGTCTCCAGCACCAGCAAAGAGGAGGTTGTTGCCGTTAGCATTTGAGAAATCAATTAGGTCGTCACCATCATTGCCAAAAACGCTTTGATTAGTACCAGTAATTTCTAAGATATCAGCATTAGGACTACCAAACAGTGATTCAGAAGTACCTGAGTTGCCACTATCAGTATCGCCACTGTCAGTATCGCTGCTGTCATCATCACCTTCTACTGGATCTAGATCGACTTGGGAATCACCGTCGTCTTCTTCCGCATTAAGGTCTTCTGCTGAGAGAACTGTATCATCGCGGAAAGCCAAGTTTTGGATGCGTGTATCTAATTCGGGTTCGGTATCTTCGCTAGTAAAAGGATCTGCACTGAAATTATCTAGCAGAAATTCGGCTAGGGCATCTTGTTCTGTGCCGTCGGCAGCAGCCGTAGCCTCGCCAGTGCGGGGATCTTCTTCTTCTAGGTCTAGGTCTACTCGTTCGCGATCGGGGAACGGATAGTCATCACCACCATCAGCTAAAAAGCCAAGAGTTACCAAACGGAAAGTACGACTACCATCACCAGCTAGTTCGCCGTTTTCGACTACGGTATCGATGATTTCACCGTCAGCATTTTTAACCGCTAGAGACTGAATGCGATCGCCCGAAGGAAGGCTGGCATCAAAGCTAAATTCAATTCCCGCTACTTGAGGGAACTGCCCTGGAGTTGCTCCTGTTTCGGTTTCAGCTACTCCATGTTCGACGATTTCTAATAGCTCATCGGCAGTAACGGTTAGCAGAGTCAGACCATTGTTAAAGCGGAGACTATTACTTACGTCTAACTGAGAAATATCACCCGCTGCTTTACCAGCCAGTTCATTGGGTAAAGTCGGCGTTCTCTCCACATCATCGGGATTCGTCGAACCAGGAGGGGCAATAACTGCGCCAATATTGTCGCGGATACCACCACCGTTTTTAATCGAGATAACTACTTCTGGATCTACCGATTGAGCAAAGGCTAAATTAGCATCGGCGGTTAAATTGCCCAGGTTGGTTTCCTGAGTTCGGACATCGCCTCGCGTGCCGTTGAGGAAAACTTCGCTGCTACCAAAAATATCGCTATCCTGGGCTGCAATTTCTGTCTCCAGGGCAGAGGTTATTTCCGTCACTTCAGGATTGACTGTACCGTTAACTGCTGCGACACCATCTTCATCAGTGGCATAGGCACCGCTAATTTCAGGGTCGATACTTTCGGGAATAATTACCCCGTTTTCGTCGAAGTCTACAACTAAGCGCCCGACATATTTATAGTTACCCTCCGTATTTACTATGGCGATCGGATTACCATCAGCAGCGGTATTAAGTATGGGATATACGCCCCCCGATTCATCACCAGCCCTAAGCCTGTCAGTGTCGTCTGCCAGTAGAGTGTTTGAACCACCTGCAACAATTACGTCAACGTCCGTTAGCTCCTCTGATAGTGCTGACTCAACATCAAGCTGCTGCATATGTGACAGCAAGACTACCTTGTTTAAATCGGGATTATCGGCAAGCAAACTATCTACCGAACCCTGAATTTCTCCCGCTAATGCCGAGATATCTGCGGGGTTGTCCGAGTCGAATTCAATCGGTTTAACCGTAACGTCTCCAGGAGAGGAAATGCTGGGTAAAGTAGGCGTTGTCGCCCCCACCACACCAATCTGTTCGCCATTAACTGTGATAATCGTGCTGCCCGTGACGCTATTGGGAATATCGCTGGCTTCCTGTCCAGATTCTACCGCCAGAGGCGCAAGATCTTCGTCAGTACTGAAGTCAAGATTAGCACTGAGATAGGGAAAGTTCGCCCCCGCATAACCAGACTCTTCATCTGCTGCGATAATATCCGCTACCGTACCCGTACCAAAGTCAAATTCATGATTGCCAAGAGCGATCGCTTCAAAACCCAAAGCATTCTGGATTAAAATATCGCCTCTAGCCGTACCGTCATAAACTTCGGCGCTAGCTGCGGAGAAGGGACTGGGAATAAAAGCATCCCCAGAGGAAAGGGTGACGGTGTTGTCATATTCGCCTCGCAGAGAGTCGAGTACAGCGCTAAAGTTTGGTGCATCTTCTAAGGCGGCAATACCTGCTTCCTGGTCGGCTGCATGAAGTAATTGGAGGGTATATGTACCGTCTGTCGATCCACTATCCCCTTCTGGATCTGGATCGATACTTGGTTCTCCTTCGCCTTCAACTTCCATTGCACCAGTCAGATCGATCTGATAAATACTGACGGTACCGCTAACTTCATTCGATACGGTTAGAAGAGGTTCGCCGTTGGGACTATCCTCGGCAGAGATAAACTGTAAACCCTCGGGGGCAAGATCTAGAGCATCACCTGTTTCTGCGTCGATAGGATTAATATACTGAACAAATTCAGACTCACTAGGATTGCTAATGTCATAGACAGCGACTCCGCCCACACGTTCTAAACCAACAAAAGCATAGGCTTTGCCGTCAACCTCCCCCACAACCACACCTTCGGGTTCTGCGCCCTTGGCATCACTACGGCTATCAAATGAGTCTATCGTGCCGTTGGAGTTAAACAGTTCGGGTACTTGCTCGGCACTAATTTGAGCAAAGTCATCGCCACTATCAAAAACTAGATTACCTTTACTGTCGCGGATACTAAAGGAACGTCCACCATAAGACACCAGGCGGTCAAAGTCGCCATCTCCATCGAGATCGCCATCAATAGTTGAGACTTCCAAACGTCCGAGTGTTTCATCAGTTTGTAACTCGGCTGCATTAGGAAAAGCTTCAGGATCTAGTTCTAGATCTTCAACTCGTTCATCTTCGCTACGGGCATCCCCTTCGTTAGCGGTGACATAAAATGTTTCGCCATCTACTTCATAAGCGGCGATCGCATCTGGCTGATAGAGTCCGAATACGGGTTCGTTACGAATAGCAATACCGTCCTTATCACTGGGATCTAAACCGTTGGACTGGTCGAAGTTGATTATGCCCAATACCGTCTGGGTTGGATCGGGATTAAAGGGAACAGAACCATCCCCAGCGATCGGTTCATCTAGTAAACCAAAGTCATTGTCGTTAATTACCGCTAACGAACCATCATCAAGCAGTGCTAAACCTTCGGGCTTGTCCCCGGCGTTATAGCCCAGGGAAGGAAGGTTTAAAATCTGAGTCTTGGTAACAGGCTGGATATCTATCCCTGCCAAATCATCAGCAGACATGCCTTCTAAGGCGCTATCTTCTCTCGTAGCGGTAGATAGTTCCGTACCCAGGATATTTGTCGCCCCCGTTAGATCGACCTCAAAGATAAACTTCTCTGAGTCGGCATCAGTCCCAGAATCGCGTTCGATAACGTTAAACTTGCCATCACCTACATATACCGCATCGCCAATCTTATCTACTCCCTTTGAACCTTCGAGGAAGTAAACATATTCGCCCACGGGTTCGCCCGTAGCGGGGTCTACTTCCAGAATTCTTAATACTTGAGAATTACGGGAATTGAAATCGTTGCTTTCATCCGCTGCTTTTGCTTCGGCGTTACTCACGTCAGGATTATCGATCGGACTCTGGATGAAGGCATACAAATTACCATTATCGGTATTGAGCGCCATGCCTTCAAAACCACGGTTTCCGCGACGTTGGGCATATACTTCGGGTAGAGTTTCTGTCCCAAACGTGCCTTCTGGATGTCCGACAGAGGCAGCCGTACCTTCAGGAATGAAGCGATTAATCAGTACACCGTGAGCATCAAAATTATAGATGGCGGGACGATATTCGTCCGATAGCCAAAAGCTGCCGTCGGGAGCAACTAGTATCGACTCCATGTCTGCACCAAACGGATCGTTGGCTAGAGGATTACCAAATAGATCTACGGGAGATTCATCGGTATACGCCGAACCTGCTTCACCTGCCTGCAGGTTCGGCAAGCCAGTAATTGGAGTGTGTCCGTCTTCTCTAAATAGCTGAATCTCTTCGGTAATTTCAAACTCCCCAGATGATTCATCCAGATTAAAGCGAACTAACTTTGCCTGATAGTCGGGTAGCGGGAAGGGTCTTTCCTTTGTGCCATCACCGTCTAAATCCGTAGGTTCGCCATTTGGTCCGCGATCGGGTGTGGCGATAAACTGAAGTTTACCGTCATCGGTTTTGCCCTCGTAATATAGTCCCGATAAACCACCAAGTAAAATCTCTTGTCCTGCGGGGGTTGTGCCTAAAACTTCTCCGCTAAGATCCCACTCATAATTAGTTACCGTGGGTAAACCGCGACTGTAATCTTTTAAGCCTAGAGGCTGAATATCGCTTATTTCTCCCGCTTCTAAATCGACAACGGCGATCGTATTATTCTCCTGTAGAGTTACAAAAGCCTGAGTACCATCGGGACTGACGGTAACAAATTCTGGTTCGACATCATTTGCAAAGGTTTCTTCGGGAAATATTCTTACTCCCCGTCCTCTGAGTTCTGCTTCCTGTCCGTTAAACTCGGTAAAGTCGGCAGTAGTAACGGTGGCATTCTCTACCCCCGCAGCTAAATCGATAATACTAATCGAACCTTCAGGATTAATAGTCGGATCGTCTTCGTCAGGTTCACCTTCGTTTGCCACAACTAACTTAGTGCCGTCGGGAGTAAAGGTAACGGCATCGGGTAATGCGCCCACAGTAAGCTGATTTAAAACACTGCCCTCCGTGTCGAAAAAGACAATCGTGCCTAAAGCATCTGCCGATTCTCCTTCGATCGCCGCAGCGACAATACCATTAGAAATAGCAACACTATTAATCCCGTCGCCAAATTCTTCAATGGCGATCGCCTTAGTAAAAGTAGGACTGGTTGGATCGCTAACGTCTAATATATCAATTGTCTTCGTCGCGCCATTAATCACAAACAGACTTTGCCCATCAGGATCGTATGCTGTAATTTCCGCAGCACCCTCGTCAAAAAGCCCAGTCTCATAACGACCAATTTGAGTCAATTCAATAGAATTATCCATGTATGTTTGAGATAGTAAATAAATCGAATAATGAGTAATTGAGAAATTATTATTAATTAATAATTATCTCTTTTGGAAAGGTAATCATTAGTGTATAATCGCACTTCTCTTCATTAAGAACGAAGCAAATTAAGTGCAGCTGTTCTGATTATTCGTCTATTCTTCAACATCCCAGGTTTACGTAAATTGAAGTTAAATTCCTGGTTAAGAAGATATTATGTTGTAACTAAATATTCTTAAACGTTAATTAGTTAAACAACATCGATCAAAAAAATAGAGGCGATTAAAATACAGAAAAATCAGAATTAATTTATTTAACTTTAATTAATCTATTTAACTTTAAGTTATAAATAGAAAAACTAAAAACATAGCTGTATTGACAAGAATGCTTGCAGAAAGACTCTTGATGAAATCATAAATAGCCTTGAGGATAAACGAATATATCTAAAGTGTTTATCCAAGATATCACTCAGTATTTCAAAATCAGCTGCGATATATAAAAGTTTGGTGATTATTCTCTACTTACTGACAATATTCAGATAGTGATCGCTGATTAAATTCACACAATTAAATTAAAATAGAATCAGATAAAAGCAGAGAAATCTTTTTTGTACTGAGGCTTATTCAGTATTTTTACAGGACATTTACTAGACAAACAGTTAAGTTCTAATTCTCCCTATTTGCACTAGGTAATTTCAGCTAGATAAAATAATTTTTGAAGATGTATTGTCTAATAAAATTGACTATTTTTTTATATATAGTTCATGCTTAGATCACGACATCTAATAGTATTAATTGTAAAATAAAAACATGATTACATAATATGTTTTTTCGGTTACACATGATTAATAGAAACAGATCGGCATTCACATCTTTCTCTTTATTTCTTTTACTATCGTTATCTTTAGCTGCCTCTTGGTCAACTGTAGCTAGAGCGCAAAATAAATCTATTTACACTAGTAAAAAACATCAGGTTACTTTTGAACCACCTCAGGGAACTAAGCCAGAACAAACTGTTGGCGGGGCTTCTCGTGGAGAACAGTGTCCTTCAGATTCAATTGAGCAAAACCAGCCTTTAACTCCTCTTTTGCCTATGGGTAGCCGTTCCCTAACCGTAGAATCACACCCGACTTTACTCGTTTATGTTCCTAATACGAGCGCAACTCAAGCTTTGCTTTCTGTTAGAGATGCAAATGAAGATTATGACTATCAAACTACAATGTCAATTGGCGATCGCCCAGGAATTGTTAAGTTAACTTTGCCAGAAGATGCACCGGCGTTAGATGTTGGTCGTGAATACCAATGGTCGCTAATTTTAATGTGTGACAACAGACTTAGACCCGATAGTCCTGTGGTTCAAGGAGACATTATGCGGGTTATTTCTGAACGTCATCTACAAAATAAGCTAGCTCAGGCAGATTTATATGAAAGCGCAGCTATTTACGGTGATGCAGGTCTTTGGTACGATACGCTCTCTTCCTTAGCCAAGCTCAAAACAAATAATCCTAAGGATATTAATATTGCTTCTAATTGGGAAGGTTTGCTTAATAGTGTGGGCTTAGAAAACGTCGCCAAAGCTGAATTTGTCGAGTAAATTAGTACGCAGAACTAAGCATTTGGATTCAATATTGACACGTTCTAAAATCACGGTAAAGATCTTTGGTTTGGTCAGAATTAACGCAAAAGATAAAAAAGTTTGGGGGAGTTTTCGCCCTTTCTCCCGCCGTTGCCGGCTTGGTTATCGTGGGCAGTCTAACAGGAATATATCAGACTCTAGAATGGTCATTGTCTGATCATTGGTTTCGGATCAAAGCAAGCGAATCAAGAGATTCTCGTATTGTGATTGTCGAGGTAGGAGAATCAGATATTGGTGAGTTGGGTCAATGGCCTATGTCTGACGGCACAATGGCAAAATTATTGACCAAAATTAAACAGCAACAGCCCCGAGTTATTGGTTTAGATTTCTATCGGGATCTAAACCAAGGAGAACTAGAAGGACAACAACAATTAGAGCAAATTTTTCGCACTACTCCTAATATTATTGGTGTAAAAAAAGCGATCAGCGACCAAGTGAAACCATCTCCTGTTTTAGACGAACTCGGTCAGGTAGCCATGGCTGATTTCATACTTGATGCTGATGGAAAAGTTCGCAGAGCTTTAATTTTAGCTGGATTTGATAATGGCGAAGTCGAATTTAATTTGGGAGCTTTAACTGCTCTTATCTATTTAGAACAAGACAATATTCTGCTTCAAGATACTGATGAGGCAACGGTCAAGACTTTAGGTCAGACTAAAATATCGGCTTTAAAAAGTAATTCTGCGGGATATGTAGGAGCGGATACGGCTGGCTTTCAAACGTTGATTAATTATCGCAGTG
>JBCBEA010000158.1:0-8079 GCA_038529195.1 Cyanobacteria bacterium J06600_6 | reverse complement strand
CATACAGATTATCTGATAATCTGTATGCCCTTCTATGTCTATCTCTTCCCTTATATTTGCTTCTCTTATATATTGATTTTAGTTAAAATTCCCGATCGCGCTTTGGTGTTTAGCTGCCTTCCCTCTTAGTGTCGATTCTCGAAAGCATTACTGTATATAGGTTCTAGCCTTTGCATACATATACTGCTTTTTGCTCTATTTGGGGATCGATACAAATTCCTGCTCTTTTTACCTCTTATATATTAAATATTTATATGTATACTTTATTTTATTGCTTGTCTTATAAAGAATACTTATCTTTTATATATTGACCTCGGCTATTGTTATAAGAGATAATATTCTTATAGCTAAGAAATTTCTCGCTTCAAATTCTCCTTCGCCTCACTGTAATTTGTTTCTGGGTTTTATTTATGTTTGATTCTCTTGCTTCTGCTTTTGACGCCCTTACAGATCTTTATGTGTATGTTTAGATCGCTTATATTTTCGTTCTGGCAATCGGACATTTAATTCTCTCGTTTCTCGCTATAATTGACGATTACAAAGCCGATAAATCTGATTTTTATCAACAAGTCAAGGATCTTCTTAACCCCTCAACAGAATTGATTCTCGATCCTATGATGGTTACTTCTTATTCTTCTTTATCTCTTTCTTAGCTTCCCTTATATCTACAGGATGCGATCGCTTTAATTTTCATTCCTTAATTTGGATTGGTAACTTGGTTTTTAATTGCCATTTACTCAAGCTCAAAAAAAGCTCTACTTCATCTGAAAAGTTACAATCAGAATATCGTCGAGCCTCGATTAGTAATGTTTTCGCCGTCTCTCGGCGACACTTCTATCTCTATTCTTTGGGTAGATCGTTTATCCCCATTAGATGGTTAAGAATCACATCTAACTTGCCATTCATTTCATTTTGCGATCTTTCTAACTTATCTAGTTTTGTTTCTACTTTTCTAATTCGTTTGCCTAGTCTATTTTCCACCTCATCAATATGCTCTGACCTTGCTCTAAAAGCTTCCGTCATTCCGTCCACCTGCATCAAAATCTAATTCTAAAGTATTTTATACAAAAGTATGTTTTACAAGTCTACAGAATTAATTCTAGACCTTGCCATTGATTTTTCTGCTTCCAACCTTGTCTTTTAGCTTTAATAGTCGCGATCGCCAACTGGCTTAGATGAGGATTGGCTATCTTTATAACTAAAGTAAAAACAAATTAAATGCTCTATACTCAAACTGCTTTTTCTCAGGCTATATTCCTAATGTTTGAAAACTTAGATTCTTGGCTGAAAGAAAATTACCAAAATCTACCTCATCATGCAGTAAAGGTTTATCTTTTTGGCGGTTGTGCGATGCACTTACACACAGGAACTAGAACTAGTAACGATGTTGATGCCCAGCTACAATCAATTTCAATACTTCAGCCAATCCACACCATAGAAAAAGCTATTCAGTCTGTGGATTTTGATGATGAATCAGGACTTCCTCGAAGTTTAGATTGGGATGGCGGTTTTAACTTATCTATTGCACCTATAGATCCAGATTATGAAGAAAGAGCAATACTTATCCATACAACTAAATCCAACCTAGTCGATCTTTATCTTGTTTCTGCTGTAGATATCGCCGTCTCTAAATTAGGAAGATTAGAATCAGTCGATCGCACTGATATCAAAACTCTATATCAACAAGGTTTATTTACTGAAGAAGAGTTTATTCAGGCTACAACTGAGGCTACAAAGTACTGTGCTGTAGCTCCTGATAAGTTAGAATTTAATGTAGAACTAGCTATCAATTTTCTCAGGGAGGAATCTAGATGAATTTGGATCGACAATTCCAAAAAATTGTCAGTGCTTCTTTCGCTGACATTTCCTTAGAGGAGTTTAAAAACGTTGCTTTAGCAGTTTGGTACGAAAATTATACTCCCAACCTTACTTACATGATGTTGGATGAGCGTCAAAAAGCTGGATATCTAATTGATAGATTGATGAGGTTTAACTGCGTCTCTGACAAAAGAAAACTACAACTTATGGAATTTGTTAGAGACACGAAAAACTCCCTGCCAAAAGAGTTAATAGCAGCTTCCTCGTCAACTAACGTAGAACCTTTAGCTAGAAAGTGGAATCTAGAGGAAGATGTATCTGCTGCAATACAACCCCTGCTCAAATACCAAACACGCCACTACGTTCATCCTAAAACAGTTGCTTAAGTTCAATCTCTCATGTGCAGAGACTCGGTAAGTTACTACTCAACAGCATTGAGACTTAATTGACGATCGCTTTTCTATTTCTCGCCCAGAGCGATCGCCCTAATCGAATCCTCTACCTGGATGTCTTTGACCTTCAAGGCCGCTTTCCTCGGTACTAAAATTCATCTTCTCAATTAGTCCTTAAATTCGTTTTACATTATATAAATCCTGTCCCAATATTTTTATAAAGTTATAAGGCAAAGCAAAACTATCCTCAAACCGTCCAGGTTTATTCAGACGAATGCCTCAGACTCGGCTTTTAACAATCTAAATCAGACCCTTTTATCCTCCCTGGTTTCGCTTAATTATTTTCTTCAAGTAGGAAAGCGAATACCCTCGCTCCATTGCTGATTCCCACTTTTCCCAACTTCCTGAAAGACATACCCACTGCTCTCCCTCTCTGACTTCTTGTCTAGAACAATAGCCAAGCTCACGGGCTAAATCATACCAATGACGAAATATTGCACCTTTGTCTATTTCTGAAGAGGCGCGATCACACCCCGACTCAGACACTAAATTTTTAGCCCCCCAATCACCCTTCAACGCCGACACGAAATAACCCGAAGGATTTGGTATATGCTGTTCTCTCTTCCTCGCCCTTACTAATGCGATCGCATCCTGAATCTTCTCTACTGGATAAAGTTTCAGCAGATCTTTCAGAGTTTTATTGATGGCTATTCCTGCACTATCCAATAAGGGAATTAAGCTTTTCCAATTTTTATTGACTATATAATCAATTCTGGCGATTCTTTTTTCTTCATTAGGGTTTAACTTATATAGCGTTGATTCCTGTTTTATTTGGCTAATGGAGGCAGTTAACTTAGCTGAATGATGATTTTTACTCGATGGGGTTATTTCTTTTTTTTGAGTCGATTTAGGCGAGGCAGCAGCAAATGAGGATTTTTGATTTAGGCGATCGCACTTTTGCTTTGTTGTTCGATCTTTAATAGTACTCTTTGATTCATATAATGAGGTGTCTGAATTTGTCATCTCATGAGCTTGGTAATTCACATCTTGAGATGAGTTATTGCACATCTCCGCAATTTCAATACTTTCAGCCTCCGCCCACTCTCTTAACCTTTCATAATTCAAGCTGTAGTAATTTGTCTGATTCCATTGTGGTGCTTTGTACCTAATCACATCTACTATCGAGAGCGATCGCAATATTTTCATAGCCTTCCTAAATTTCCACTCTGTTAGGAATGTGAATTGTTGGCTTACCCAATCTTTGAAAGTGTTGTAGATGTATTTGGCATTATCTATTTTTACCCCTACTTCTTTTTTTTCCATCCAGTAATGTAGCTGCTGAAGAATTAACGCTGCTTCCATACTCCCCAGAGCTTCCGCGATCTTCATGTCCATTACTCTTATTGCTGTGGGTGATGTCCCTAAGATACTCATCTGCTTACACCTCCCATTTCTTTGGCGATTGCGTAGCTAGCTGTAGGCATCGCACAACTACATATAGGAGATATCTGTGTCTGGGCAGCACGCACCATCTCTCCCTGCTTCTGGGGTTTATTCATTTAACTTCAACTCGGTAATTTGATTGTATAGAGATCGCCATCCTTTACTAGAGGATGGCTTTATTAGTTTTTAGAATTCTGTTGGTATCTCTACACTCAACTCGGCTGCCCAGTACTCCCTATTACCTATTTGATAACCTTCCCAATAGCTATGTTTTTCTGGATTTGATGGTTCGCACCCTGTTAACCCGTCAAAAAATCCTACCGAATACGAGTCTGTATTCAGACTCGCTTCAATATCTCTCGCCTCTAATCCTTGTCTTTCTCGATTTTCTTGGTCTACACTTAAGTAAGAATTGATCATTTTGAGTTTTCTCAATATGTTTAGGTTTTTAAGGCGGTTAGTAAGTTGTCAGCTATCAACCGTCTTAAAAATTATTTTACCATGTACACCAGGTAAAAACAACTTATTTGATTTCTTTTTTACTAGGGCTACCTGCTATAATCTGGTTAGATAATAATTCTTTTTATTCTTAGTTTCATATGGCTGGCAACAAAAATAGTGGTCGTCCTGGTGGTAATCCCGACATAGCTAAATTTCGCTTCAAAACCGATCGCGATGAACCTCTGCGCGAACGTCTTCAAATCCGCGTGCCAAGCTCTATGAAACAACAACTTCAACAACAGGAAAACTGGCAAGAATTTGTTCGTCAGGCGATCGCTGAAAAGCTTCAATCTGCTTAAAATACTCAATTGATTCTTAAGTCAACTTAAATTGGCTATTTCTACCGATCCCAATTCAGATTTTCTCCATTACCTTATTGCCTGATAAGTGAATTTCTATGTTTAGTTCTTATTAGCAACAATAAACCCAGGTCAAAGTCTGCCTGGGTTTTAAAATTTTAAATGCCAGTCTTTTATAGCGATGACTGGCGGTATTTATACTCTCAATTATCTCAGATCTCTTGTTCTTAGATGTGATTTGAATCACTTTTGATTTATTAGGTTGTTGGCGAAGCGAATTTCTGTTGTGCCAAGGTTTCTTTCATTACTGATACTTTCTATTCTCGCGTAACGGTAACAAAAATAACTCCTAATCTTAGACCATACGATCGACTTCTGTATAAATCAAGCAAAACAAAGTATGCGAGAAAAAGAATTGAATCTGGGCATACTAAATTAAAGTTATAGTTCTTTTTAACTTAATTTGATTGTGGAGATAATCACTATGAATCCTATTGAATTAATTATGACTGCCCTACTTACTGGGACAGTCAACACATCTAAAGAAATAATTCCAGACGCTTACAAATCGCTAAAGTCTTTAATTAAAAATAGATTTTCAAATAAGCCAAGATCGCAAATGGCTTTAGAAGAATACGAACAAGATCCCGAAACTTGTAAAAATCTTCTTGAAAAAAAACTAGTAGAAGCAGATTTAGATAAAGATGAAGAAATAATTAAAAAAGCTCAAGAAGTGCTAGAGCAAGTTCAATCTGTAAAACCCCAAAGCAATAAATACAACACAACTTTTCAAGGTGAAGCAAAAGGGAATCAGTTTGGAGATCGTAATTCTCAAACTAATACATTTTCTTAAATTCTGAGTGGCATAAATGTCTAAAGATAAGAAAAATAAGGATACTAATTCTATACGAGATGCAAAAGGAAGTCAGTTTGGAAATCGTAATTTTCAGAATAACTACAAAAATTGCACTTTCAATATTAGTGAAGGCAAATTTACACAATTTAATGATACCGATCAAAGTGCTAATCGTGAAATTACAGATAGTCTTGAATGCCCTTATCTTGGACTAAGTTCTTTTAACAAGGAAAATGCAAAGTATTTCTTTGGACGCGAGAAATATATAGAAAAACTACTCAAAATAATTGAGACTAAAAACTTTGTCTCCATAATAGGTGCATCTGGAAGCGGAAAGTCTTCACTGGTTTTAGGCGGACTTATATATACGCTGGAACAAAATCAGAAAAACCGTTGGAGGTCAGCTTGCTTTCGTCCACAAGACGATCCTTTTTATTATTTAGCTGCTGCTTTAATTCCACTCTATGAGTTAGATTGTAGCGAAACAGATAAACTACGCCTCAAAAGAGAGTTAGCTGAGAGTTTAAAGACTGATAAAGTTTATTTTCAGGACGTAATTGAGCAAATCCAGAAGAATAACTTTCAATCTCGAATATTGATAATTGTAGATCAGTTTGAAGAGATTTTTACTTTATGTAATGGTGAGACTAGATCTCGGTTTTTAAACTGTTTATTAAGCTTTTTTCATTCTCCAAGTTCTCAATTGTCTACTCCTTCCTGTGTTTTGATAACAACTATGCGTGGTAATTTCATAGATGATGCTCTGGAGCATCCTCTCTTAGCAGATTTGTTGCAGGATTCAGACTTAAAATTAGGCTCGATGAATCATGATCAATTAAAGGGGGCAATCGAAAAACCCGCACAGCTTCTTGGTATTAGTTATGAAAATGGATTGGTAAATTCGATTTTAAAAGATCTAGAAAACCAGTTAGACCGATCTAGCAGTCTACCTTTATTAGAATTTGCCTTAACTGAGCTATGGATAAAGCATACAAGCGGTATAATAACCCATGCCGATTACAAAAGTGTAGGTGAAGTAAGTGGAGCTTTAACTAGATACGCCGACAATTATTATCAAAGGCTTGAAGAAAAAGAGCAAAGTCAGTGTCGTTCTATTTTAGTTAAGCTTGTTCGGTTAAATGAAGATAATGCTAATACAAAGAAACGAGCCAGCAGAGAAGTTATTGGTGAAGAAAATTGGAGTTTTGCTATTGGCTTGAATGGATTAATTAACAGCCGCTTAGTTGTTGTTTCTACCGACACGGACAATCAAGAAGGGTTAGAAATTGTTCATGAAGCTCTGATTTATAAATGGAAAAAACTCGCCTGTTGGGTTACTAATAATAGAAATATGCTGATTGAGCATCAGCGATATCAAGACGATGCCAGGCTTTGGCAGAAATCAGGGAAGAAAAAAGGTTATTTGTTAGAGGGCTTGCGATTAAAAGAAGCAAATAAATTTATAAAAAATGAGGACAATCGAGAGATTTTATCTGATTTAGTCAAAAATTTTATACTGAGAAGTAAAAAAGAAGAAAGATACAAAATTATTAATAATCTTATACTACCAAGTCTTCTTTTTTCAGTACTACTAATATTTTCTATAATATTTATTTCTAACAAATATGCTTTAGCTGTTCAATTTGGAGAGACAGAAAAATTATTGAATTCTGGCAAATATTTCGATGCTTTAATCTCTGCAATAAAGGTATCACGCCAAATCAAAAGAAACTCAATTTTCACCAAATATGATACTAAAATTGAAGCTTCCGCAAATCTACAAAATGCTCTTAATCTCGTTCAAGAAAACAATCGTTTAGAAGGTCACAAGGGGCAAATTAATAAAGTATCATATAGTTCAAACGGTAAATATATTGCTTCTGCAAGCGGTAAAGATTTTAAACTTTGGAGTGAAGATGGCGAGCTTTTGTATTCTAAATTATTAGATAACCCATATTCTTCATTCCTATCTTTCCATCCTAACAAAGATATAGTTGCCTTTCCAGGAAATAATTATTCAATCGATTTAGTAGATATAAAAGGTAATTTGTTAGCCTCATCATCTGCCCATCAATCAATAGTTAATCATGCAGAATTTAGCCCTGATGGTGAACTCATTGCATCTGTTAGTAAAGATGGAACTGTAAAGCTATGGGATATTGAAAAAAGATTGTTTAAAGATCTAGGAAGTCATATAGGGCAAGCTTACGATGTGAAATTTAGCCCTGATGGAAAAATATTAGCTTCTGGTGGTGGCGATGGCAAGATTAAACTTTGGAACATTGAAGGTTACTCACTTAATGAATTAATAACTACCATTGAACCACCCCATATTTATAGCTCAGTTAATAATTTAGATTTTAGTCCTGATGGAAAAAGATTGGCTTCTGCTCATTGGGATAACAAAGTTAGACTATGGGACTTAGAAGGAAAAATAATCAAAGATTTTCCGCATGAAGATCGAGTTGAGCAGGTAAAATTTAGCCCTGATGGAAAAATATTAGCTTCTGCTAGCCAAAATAGCAAAGTCAAATTATGGAATTTAAAAGGAGAGCTACTCGGTAGTCTAACTCATGAAAATGGGGTAGAACAAATAAAATTTAGCCCTGATGGAAAAATACTATTTTCTCTTTTGGCTAATGAAAGAACAGTAAAAATGTGGAGTGTCCAAAAAAGAACGCTACTAGGATCATTTAAAGGACATATTCATGCTATTAATGATATAGATTTTAGTCCAGATTTAAGAACTCTTGTTTCTGCTAGTGTAGAC
>JBCBEA010000157.1:0-8104 GCA_038529195.1 Cyanobacteria bacterium J06600_6 | reverse complement strand
TCTTCTACAGGGTTCATATTATCTAACGGCGCAGTTAAATCTCCTGACGTTAGTTGGATCGAATTATCTTGTTGCTTTGGAGTCAATTCTCGCCAACGAGATAATTCGATCCAACTTACGTCGGGAGACTTAATTGCGCCGTTAGATAATATAAACCCCGTAGAAGAGTCGAACACTTTACCCAACTTATTTTTTCGATTCCAAATTCCAACTTGAATCAATAAATCGGCATTCCTCTCTCCTGTTAGACTGCCTGTTGGAGACATAGCTATTAATTGTCCTTCCTTAGTCGTCTCAAATTTAGTATCTGGATTGTCGCTTGATAGCCGTAAAAGCTCATCAGGAGTAATTTTATGAGCGATCGCCTGGAAGTTAATCAACATGAAAATTAATTTTAGCTACTTATTCGTATTGTATAAAAAGCGTGGGTAAATATCTCTAAAACTACCAGCTACCCCAAACCACAAACCTAATCCATTGAGGTTTAAATCTATCTCTCGACATCCATCCTTCTCTGGCTTTACATAATTCTTGTACCATAGCAAACACGGTTTTCCATTGAGCGCATTCATCTATAATTGTACGATTCTAAATCGTCTAAAAGAGGCTCTATTTCTGACCATAATGCCCAGGTATGGTCGATACAACCTTCACCATATTGTTTGATAAACTCTTCGTTCTTTTCAACTTTATCTGCAACGTATTCACAACAATCGTTAGGGACTCCTCGCTTGGCAAAATAAGGATCGTCGCAGGGGTATTTAGCTAAACCGAAAAGCTTATCTGAAATATAAACTCCGCCAAGACAAAATCGATTTAAGTCAATGACACCGCACCAGTCTTTATTTTCTTCCTCAATATCCCAGACAATTTCGATCCAACCTTCTACCCAGTAAGGCATAATATTACGCTTAAAAATAAACTGTTTTCGGTAACACTAATCGAGCAGTAATCAACACAATTGTTATCAAAATTACAGAATTAATTTCCCTGATTTACCACAAGCCGATAAACTTGAACTTAATTATCGCTCTATCTAAGTACTAAATTTTTGTAATTCAGGACTAGTAATAGTTTTAGAGTTTGATAACTTTTCGAGAGCACCAATAAGATTATAAATTTACTCGCACATTACCAAATAAATCATGACAGCAACAACTACCCGTTTCCCGATCGATTTAGGTGCATATAAAAAAATTGCTTTAGATCCTAGTAATGGAACTCTAACCGACGAACAGAGAGAAGCACTAAAAGCCAATATTCAACTTTGCCGTGAGGCGATCGTTTTTTTTACTGCTACTGGTGCAGCTAGAGGTGTTGGCGGACATACTGGCGGACCTTTCGATACTGTTCCCGAAGTAATGATTCTCGATGCTTTGTTCCGTGGTGCGCCCGACAAATTTGTGCCAATTTTCTTTGATGAAGCTGGACACCGTGTTGCTACCCAATATTTGATGGCGACTCTGCATGGCGATTTACCTCAAGAGAATCTGCTCAACTACCGTGGTGCTAATTCTAAATTGCCAGGACACCCTGAATTGGGTCTAACTCCAGGCATTAAGTTTAGTTCTGGTCGTTTAGGACACATGTGGCCCTATATTAACGGTGTAGCCCTAGCTAATCCTGGAAAGGTAGTTGTTTGTTTGGGTTCTGATGGTTCACAGCAGGAAGGTAACGATGCTGAAGCTGCCAGACTAGCGGTAGCGCAGAATATTAACGTCAAGCTGTTTATCGATGATAATGATGTAACGATCGCAGGTCATCCTTCTGACTATCTGCCTGGTTATGATGTTGCTAAAACCCTCGCAGGTCATGGTTTAGAAGTTAACACTGGCGACGGTGAAGATATTGATTCCCTATATAGCCGTATGTGTGCTGCGGTAATGGGAGAAGGTCCAATCGCGCTGATTAACAAGCGTCCGATGTGTCCTGGAATTGAAGGTGTTGAAGGAACTACCCACGGTCACGATGTGCTTGCTGTGGATAAAGCGATCGCATATCTAGAAAAACACGGTCAGGGTGCAGCCGCTGACTTCCTCAAAAACATTGAAAAGCCCAGCAACGAATATGAGTTTAAGGGTGTTAGCGATAAGCTTGGCTCTAACCGTAACGTCTTTGGTGAAGCGGTAGTTGCTGTCCTCGGCAAAATGAGTGATGCTGAGCGTAAGGAAAAAGTCCTCTTTATTGATAGCGATCTAGAAGGTTCTTGCGGTTTCAAAAAAATTCATGATGCCTATCCTGAAGTCTTTATTCCTTCGGGAATCATGGAACGGGGTAACCTTTCTGCTGCTGCTGGTTTTGGTATGGCAGAAGGTAAGCAGGGTGTCTTTGCAACCTTTAGTGCTTTCCTAGAGATGTGTATCTCTGAGATTACGATGGCGCGTCTGAATAAATCTAATCTCTTGTGTCACTTCTCCCACTCTGGTATCGACGACATGGCAGACAATACCTGTCACTTCGGTATCAACAACATGTATGCAGATAACGGTCTAGATGATGGTTATGAAACGCGTCTTTACTTCCCTGCTGATGCTAATCAAATGACTGCCTGTGTTGATAAAGTTTTCCATAATCCTGGAATGCGCTTTATCTTTTCTACTCGCTCCAAAGTGCCTTTAATCCTCGATGATTCTGGCAATGAAATGTTTGGTGACGACTATACCTTTACCCCTGGTAAAGATGAAGTTATTCGCGAAGGTGATGCTGGTTATATTGTTAGCTTCGGTGATGCTTTATATCGTTCTTTAGATGCAGTTGAACGCCTCAAAGCTGAAGGAATTAACGTCGGTCTAATCAATAAAGCGACCCTCAATGTTGTTGATGAAGAGATGATGGCAAAAATTGGTGCTGCACCCTTTATCTTGGTAGTCGAATCCTTTAACCGTAAAACAGGTTTAGGTAGCCGTTTTGGTTCTTGGCTACTCGAACGTGGTTTGACTCCTAAATATGCTTATCTTGGTGTTCATGAAGAAGGCTGTGGTGGTTTATGGGAACAGTTCCCTTATCAGGGACTAGATCCAGAAGGAATTATGAGCCATGCCAAAGGTTTGATGTAAAAAGCTAGCTAATGATTTAACAGTTAGATAGTTTAGTTTTATGGGGTGGGTAATTTACCCCCCCCCTTTTTTTGTTTGATGAGTGTTTATATGAAATCTAAAAAAGAATGCTACATATAGGTTTGGTGAGGCAGAGGGCAGAAGAAATTAATCGTCTTTATATCTTTACTCATCTGTAGCAAGTAATTAAGTATTTCATATTAATAGTCCAGGCTGTCTCTGAAAATATCAGCAGTGTTACCAGTTATATCGGGAATAATCTGAGTCTGAACCACAGCAAACACCAAATCGCAATTCACATTTGGTAAAAGAATTAATCGATTGACGCTTTACTCAGTTAATCTACTTCTAATATGCGTCAGCAATGATTCCAATTCCTATAGCTAATGCGTTTGTCTCCGCACCAGTCGTTTGCAGCGTTGACACTATGTTTTCAGATCTGCTTACAGAATTGAGGGAATCGTCAAGATAGATATCTTCTTTATAAATACCAAACCATTCTCCTTCAATAGATTCAATATTGATTAGATCGTAGCCAAAGATAGCTCCTGAATCAGCTTCAAGTCTAGATATGCTTGAACTGATGGAATAGGTTGATTTCATAATTATTTTGACGATTGAGAATTGAGTTGGCAACCGAAATCAAGTCGTTTAAGAATGTAATTTAAGATTTAAATATACTTGTGGTTATTGTATACGGCAGCTAATTGCGATCGCCCAGATATCTTACCGCTTGTAAAGAATACTTAATGTGAATCAAATAATTGAATAATTTGCTTTAACTCATCAACTGTAAGCTATGAACCTTGTCAAGACAAAATCATTGATCTTGCTGGGCATTTTACTCTTTTGCCAGCAGCTTCACTAGTTTTCATAATTTTTGCGTAAGATCGAATAGTAAGTAATTCTTAATTTCAATGGCAGGTAATGACTCCCAATCCCAAGATTATTAAGTCGGTTGAAAAGCTCGATTATCGCGTTACCGTCGGAGACGTGGCAGCGCAAGCAGGGTTAGAACTAAATTTTGCCCAACAGGGTTTACTAACCCTGGCTAGTGAAGCGGGAGGTCATCTACAGGTTGCCGAGTCGGGAGATGTCGTCTATCTTTTCCCCAAAAACTTTCGTTCTATACTGCGTAATAAGTATTGGCAGCTGCGTTGGCAACAAACTTGGCAGAAGATCTGGCGCGTCTTATTTTATATAATTCGGATTTCTTTTGGTGTTGTTTTAGTTGCCTCAATTTTATTGATGCTGGTGGCAATCATTGCGATTTTAATTGCCATGAACTCGGCGAATGATGAGCGAGAAGGCAATAATCGAGGCTATGGCGGTGGTTTTGGAGGCGGTTTCTTTATGCCTCGCTTTTGGATTGGCGATATTTTTTGGTGGTTCGATCCTGGCTACAATCGTCGCCGTCGTCAGCGTCGCCGTCAGGCAAAAGGCAACTATCAGATGAACTTTTTGGAGTCCGTCTTTTCTTTTCTCTTTGGCGATGGTAACCCCAATGCTGATTTAGAATCATATCGCTGGCAGGCAATTGGCTCGGTTATTCAGGGTAGTAAAGGAGCTGTGGTCGGCGAACAGATTGCGCCCTATGTCGAGCAGATGGATGAGAATGAAGACTATATGATTCCTGTCTTGAGTCGTTTTAATGGCTATCCCGAAGTTTCCGATCTAGGCGAGATTATCTATTACTTCCCCGAACTTCAGGTAATGGCAAACCGTAACTCGGTCAAATCTATTTCTCCAGCGGGATATTTGCAGAAAAAGCCTTGGCGCTTTAGTGAGGCTCAGGGAGGTCAAATTACCTTAGCTGCTGGCTTAGGAGCGTTAAACATTGTCTTGGCTTTTACCTTGGAAATTCTGCTTCAGGATAGCGCACTCGCAGCGCAGTTAGGTGGAGTAGTTGCCCTAGCTGACTCGCTTTCTTGGTTTTTACTTGGCTACGGGATTTTATATCTTCTTATTCCTCTTGTGCGGTATTTTTGGATTCAAGGACGTAACCCGAAGATTATCAAAGGCAATCAGGAACGAGAACAGAGAGCGATCGCCCTCAGCCGACCAAATAGCGCCCTAAGTCAGAAATTAGCCTATGCAGCTCAGTTTAAAGGGCAAAAGGTAATTAGTGATCGCGATATCACCTACACTACTGAAGACGATCTTCTCGATCAAAATATTCAAAATGCCGATAAAATCGATCAAGATTGGCAAAAACGAATTGATAACAGTTAACAGTCAACAGTCAACAGTAAGAGCTAAAAAATATGAGTAAAGTTACCCAAGTATCAGGAAAAGCGATCGCTGTTGAAGGAAATGATATTGATACAGATCGAATCATTCCCGCTCGTTTTCTACGCTGCGTTACCTTTGATGGTTTGGGAGAACATGCCTTTGCCGATGATCGCGCCCAAACTAATGGACAGCATCCTTTTGACCAGCCTCAGTATCAGGAAGCTAGCATTTTAGTAGTCAACAATAACTTTGGTTGTGGCTCATCTCGCGAACACGCACCCCAAGCTTTGTCAAAATGGGGCATTAAGGCGATCGTCGGGCAAAGTTTTGCAGAAATCTTTTTTGGCAACTGTGTCGCAATTGGAGTTCCCTGTCTAATCGCCGAACCAGAAGCAATAGAACAGCTCCAGGCATTAATTAAATCTCACCCAGAAACCGTGATTACCTTAGATTTGGCAGCCATGACGCTTAATAGTCTGGATCTATCCATTCCCCTCAAGATGAATGAAGGTTCAAGAAAAATGTTTGCTGAAGGAACTTGGGATAACTGCGGACAGCTGGTTAGTAATGCCGAAGATGTCAAAGTAACCGCTGGGAAACTACCCTACGTCGATTGGCAAACTGCGTAAGATTGTAGCTGTTTGAATTGTTAATGGCGATCGCTTGCTTCAGAAATGAAGAGGCGATCACTGACTAAAACTAGCCTACAGTTAAGTAGCTGAGTCAAATTAAATATCAAACTTTCCTAATCCCTTACCTTCCCAATCCCCAATTAAATCTCCACCTCTTCAATCTCATCAATTGGGGTCAAAATTTCTAGTTCAGCCTCCTGTAGTCCTAAATCCTGATAAAAAGGACACTTTTGTTCGCAATTAGAGCGGTGAGGAAAATCAATTTGCAGCTCTTGATAGTTATATAACCACTGCTGTAAATCAGTTAATAGCAGTTCAAGCTCCTGTTTCGTTTGCTGATGCTCTGATTGACTATAGTTAATTGCA
Organism: Cyanobacteria bacterium J06600_6; assembly: GCA_038529195.1. GTDB lineage: Bacteria > Cyanobacteriota > Cyanobacteriia > Cyanobacteriales > Xenococcaceae > Waterburya. The sequence continues at coordinate 1,818 of JBCBEA010000157.1, read as the reverse complement.
ACACGACTAGGTTGACCAGATTTAACGAACCAGTATGTCATTTGAATTTGTTCGGGCTGATACTCCGAAGTTTCTGCCAAAACATAGAGATAGAGACGAGTTTGCCAATTTTGCCTGAGAACTTTAGCTTTCATTGGCTGGCGATAGGTTTTCCAATCCAAAATAATTATCTGATCGCTTTCGGCAATCAAAAGGTCATAGATAACCGTAAACAAGAATTCATCCTGACTGAGTGTGCGACAGTGTTCCGCCTCACGCCAAATATACGTGCTGGACTTTAACTCTGGTGCAGCTTCGATTAAAGCTTTTAGCGAACAATCTAAGTCTGGTTCGGTAGCCAGTAGAGGCTCAATTGGCAAAGTCAACTCGCGCTGCTGCATCAGCAAGTGGAAACGACTACCCCACTGCATACTTTCCTGCTGTTCTGGTGCAGTCAAAGAAGCCAAGCAGTCTATATACACCCGCTGAAACTTTGGTGGACAGAAACTCAGCAAATTAAGATGACTTTGAGACAGACGAATTAAATCTGGATCGGGCATATATATCTCTTATTGAATACGCTCTTTATTTAAATAACAGTGGGTTGCGATCGCACGAGCCAAAGCTAATCAATCTGCTTAGAGTTGTAGCCTGTAATTAAATCAGACCGCTGTCCATAGTTTTTTTGATAACTAAATTTGTAGGTCTCTCTTTCTTGCTAATCTAGTAAATATACTTAGACAAAATCTAAACAAGAAAAGTGTCTTTGTTATTTTTCAATACTAAAGTACTCACATAAATCACACCAATTATAACGAGACTAAGCTCGCAATAGACATAACATATGGAATGGCAAGAGATATCAGGAAATTGGGTCTATCTTCCTAATCGGGAAATCAAAGGCGTTGTTCACTTTTTAGGTGGCGCGTTTGTGGCGACAGCTCCTCAAGTATCCTATCGCTCAATTTTAGAACAGCTCAGTCAGGCTGGATTTGCAATTATTGCGACGCCTTTTTTAAATACCTTCGATCATTTTGCGATCGCCCGTGAAGTACTAAATCGCTTTGAGACGGTTGTTGACAGACTACAAAGAACGAACATGCTAACCAGAGGTTATTTGCCTATTTATGGAGTTGGACACAGTATGGGCTGTAAGCTACACCTGATGATTGGTAGTTTATATGACGTAGAAAGAGCGGGGAATATTCTTATCTCTTTTAATAATTATCCCGCTAGCCGAGCAGTTCCCTTTATGGAACAGTTCAACCAATTTAACCTTACCCCCATGCTCAATGTGGAGTTTACGCCCTCGCCTACGGAAACAGAAGAACTAGTTACAGAATATTACCAAGTACGTCGCAATTTGTTACTTAAGTTTACTCAAGACGACTTAGACCAAACTGTAATCTTAAACACCTTGTTGAAAAAAAAGTTTGACAGCATGATAACGCTGCGGACTTTAACGGGAAATCACTTAACTCCATTGTCACAAAAGTTACGCTGGCAAACAGGAGATTTATTTACCCCAATTGATGCAGTTGGACAATGGTTGAATCAGGGAATGTCTCGTAATTTAAAGAATTTGGGACACGAATTAATTACCTGGTTAAATCCTCTGTCAGCTTTCTGATTTTAGAATATTTTAATGGTATGAAAAGCTTTGTGAATATGGTCTTGACACTGATATAATGTGAAATTAGGTTTAAAGGTTTAGTCTAGTCATAACTATAGCTTCATTAAAACTTTAACCTGAAATATTATTAGCCGATTTACAATTGAGTAGTTTGAAGTTAATCTTTAGATGTTAGTGAAATTACTTAGACTAATTAATACAGCTAT
>JBCBEA010000156.1:0-8108 GCA_038529195.1 Cyanobacteria bacterium J06600_6 | reverse complement strand
CTTTATTCGGCTGAACTATCACTCCTGTGCGATTGGAGACTAGACGAGAGGTTTTATAAATCTGCTGAGTATCAATATTAGTTAGAGGTTCGGTTGATTCTGCGGGTCTACCGAGGAAAGGATTAAAGTACTGACGGCGTACATGAAGCGCCATAACTAACTCTTCTAGAGCCGCATTCCCCGCACGTTCACCAATCCCGTTAATCGTACACTCTAGCTGTCGTGCACCATTTTTTACCGCTTCCAGGAAGTTTGCCACCGCTAAACCAAGATCGTTATGACCGTGAACGGAAACGATCGCCTGATCTATATTTGGTACGTTCTCACAAATACCTTTGATTAATGAGCCAAATTCGGTTGGGGTCGTATAGCCGACGGTATCGGGAATATTAACTGTCGTTGCTCCTGCGGCGATCGTCGCTTCTAAAATCTGATAGAGGTATTCGGGATCGCTGCGGACGGCATCCATGGGCGAAAATTCTACGTCATCCATAAAGGATTTGGCGTAAGTGACCATCTCTGTGGCAATATCTAAAACTTCCGCGCGAGACTTTTTCAGCTGATATTCTAAATGGATATCGGAAGTCGAGATAAAAGTGTGAATTCTGCCCTTAGCAGCGGGTTGTAATGCCTCCGCTGCTGCCTTAATATCGGCTTTAATTGCTCTGGCAAGGCTGCAAATTACAGGTCCGTCTTCTGTACCCACCTGTTGAGCGATTTTCTGTACTGCCTCAAAATCCCCAGGACTAGCAAAAGCAAATCCCGCTTCAATTACATCAACCCCCAGTCTAGAGAGAGAGTGGGCGATCTCCAGCTTTTCTTCAACGTTGAGAGTCGCGCCAGGAGACTGTTCTCCATCTCTTAAGGTGGTGTCGAAAATAATGATGCGGTCTTGTGAATTGTCCATAGTCCAAACTCTACTTTGGGGAATTTGTAATACTGAAAATTATAAGCTATATGTCAATAAGGATGTATGAGAAACAGAAGTTGCCAATTATCAACTGTCAATTGCCGTTGCCCTCGAATGGGGGTTCATTACTTCAAAAATCGCTTTTTTCAATATGACTGCGGACATCATTGAGATCGATATAGCGATCTGTGGCGTTACGTAGCTCTCTGGCAATCATGCCTTCGGTAGAGACGACGGTAATATGAGTATTTTTAGAACGTAGCAGCTCGATCGCCCGTTCAAAATCACCATCGCCACTAAACAAAATCACGCGATCATATTGTTCGACGGTGTTGAACATGTCCACCACGATTTCAATATCTAGATTGGCTTTTTGAGAATAGCGCCCCGAAGCATCATCGTAATATTCTTTCAGAATTTTAGTCCGAACGGTGTAGCCTAAGCTGATCAGAGCATCTCGAAATCCTCTTTGGTCTTGAGCATCTTTTAAGCCCGTATACCAAAAAGCATTGATCATGACGACGGTGGGATCTTTGGTGAAATATTCTAATACTCGTCTGGGATCGAAAAACCAGCCATTTTTTTGTTGAGCATAGAACATGTTGTTGCCATCAACGAATATCGATAGACGATCTCTTACGTACTTACTATGAGACTCCATATAACTTTTCCTATAGGGGCTTAAATATATTTAGTTGACCAAGGGACGAGCTTAGATCTAAAGCGATAATGGATGCAGACAAAGCAAAGCCCAGTCTTTTACGGCTGGTCCTTGAGAAATGCCGGAGAACAAAGATTTTGTTTTTTTGCCTACATTTGTAAATAGACAATATTTTCAAATATCTTATATTCGAGACTCAAGAGCCGAATCTGTGACAGCCTAATACACTGCAATGACAGCACTCGCGCCATAAAAAATTAATAAACAGATAAATAGACCCGCAGTTGCGGTGACGACTAAATATTATTTAATAGAGTTCGGACGGCAAGCACCAATTTATATAGGGGATGAACCCAAATAAAATTTAGTTTAGGTATATTTCATATCTATTCCAGTTTAGGACAAAAAAAACCTCAATAACAATTTAATTTGCTGCTGCAAGATTTTTTTACAAATGTGACGCTGTGTCAAATGAGCAAAAAGTTGATTTCTAGTCATTTGGCTGAGCTAAATTTATTAGATCTGATTATAAATAGGACTACTAACGACCTACTAAAGAGCGATCGCTCTTTTTTCAAGCAATCCTAGAAATATAGTTTTTTGATTCTAATTAATGATAGCTATATTGCATAATAGGAAATAATCTATTTTAGTAGTACATTAAAACTGTTCTTTTGCTAGGGATCTAACCAGCGATCCTCTGAAGAGTGAAGCGATCAGAGATTCGAGCTTGGTTTTGAATCTGGGAGACAGATAAAATCTATATCCCCGCAGCAATTGAAGTTAAATGGTACAGGCGATCGCTTCCGTATCTTCGTTTAAGGAAATGAATTCTAAACAGCGGGGATTTTCCCGCAGCAGCTTGGCAAGTAGCCAGCCAGCAATAGTCCAGGTTTGAAATTTACGGGAGGATTTGCCAATCAAACGACCATGCTTACCGTCGTAATATTCAGGCCAGTCATCCTGGGTTAAGCGTAATTCAGCGATCTGCATTGCTCGGTCTGCCAAATCAGTCCGCCCCATTTTCTGACAGGCAGCCATCATCATCCAGAGTAAAACGGGCCAGCTTCCGCCGTTGTGATAAGACCAGGAAGTGTTCTTAGGATCGCAACCAGTAACAATTCTCCAGTTGAGTCCTGAGATTGCAGGATAGCAAAGCTTCATAGGCATTTGACTAACCAAATCCGACCAGCGATTTTCGATTAAATTCAAAATATCCTGGGACTGCTGCTCTGTGGTCAGAGAACCCATAATTGCAGCGAGATTACCAAGGGAGAAGAAGCGAAAGTCCATTTTTCCTGGTCCTAAGTTGCCTGCTAGGTAACCGCCCGTATTTGGCATCCACTCCGTTAGCCAGTCGGGAATTGATTCGGGATAAATATTAAACTTATTGACTACCGATTCCCCAAACTGTTCGGACTGATAGCGATGAATCTCATTTAGTCGCTTGAGGTCTAGCCAGTAGTAGCTGCGTAAATGAAAGACGAGGCTCCCCAAGCGGTTATTAATTTTCTCGGTTAGAGCCAAGCCTTCGCTATTTTGCACCAGCATTTCGCGGGCTGCTCGTAAGGCAAAGTAAAACAGAGATTGAATTTCTAGAGGATGTCCGCTCAGACCCATCGGGCGATCAATCATACAGGCTCCATCAGGGACGAGGAGTGTTGGTGTCATCTCAAACTGAGGTCCCAAACAGATTTCTAAGATAAAGGTCAGCGCTTCTTGAAAACTGTCGCTGGTTGCCAATTCACGATCGCCCGTTGCTTTGACATAGGCTCTAAGTAAAATAATCCACCACAAACAGGAGTCGATGGGCGTAACACGACCAATCGCCTTGTCGCCAAAATCTGCATGGAGATATTGCTCGGCATCTTGGGGAGATTCGACTTTAAAACTAGCAGGCATCAAGCCCGTGGGAGCCTGATAACAATCCACTCGCCGTTTTTGCTTTTGCAATACCACCGTCTCAATCAAAAAGTTATAAACGATGTCTGTCTTACCTTGAATTAGAAAAACAAGGGCAGCAGGGATAAAATCGCGAATAAAACACTGATCGTAGTTTAGAGCTTCTCGCTCCGAGTCTGTAGCTGCAACTGCCCCAACGGGCTTCTGTTTATAATAAATGACTGATTTTTCTAACAGCCGATTTGCTTTTTGTTCGATAGTTTCGCGATCAATTAAGGTCATTACCAGATATTCCTTAATTCCAAATGGTTTTACACAGTAACTTCGATTTTTTGATTAATTGACGCCCAAAATGAATCTAGCTTGAGTAGTAGATAGGCGGTCTAGATCTAACCTTGTGCAATCTTACCCTGACATTTGAACCCCCAGACTGAAAACATTACTAAACTTTTAGTAAGCTAAGTTTTGCGAAGGAATCTGACAAATTTTCTCGTAATTTTTCAATTTTGTTTGGCATCTACAAACGCCAAAATATAATAAACGTCTACAGTTTGCCTTTTTACCTCAACTTTAGGAGAACTTACATCTAGTGGTAGCTCAAGCGGATCGCATCGAAATAGACCGTCGTTACGAATCCAAAACTCAATCTATTGCCAAAGACTTAATCAAAAGCACCAGAGCGAAAAACAACATCTTTAATCGGATGCGGGATCAGATGCGCTGGGATGATAAGGTTTTGCAGTGGACAATGGCAAACCCTGGGTTAAGAGTGCAGATGTTTCGTTTTATCGACGCGATTCCTGCACTCCAGAGTAAAGCCGAAATTGCAAACCACTTTCAGCAGTATATGAGCGCCGAAGCAGTGGAGCTGCCTGGTGCGCTTAAAGGCATGATCAACTTTAGCGATCCTGATTCTTTGCCTGCCCAAACCGCAGCAGCCACAATTACGAAAGCTGTGGAGACTTTGGCATATAAGTATATTGCGGGGGAAAATATTAGCGAGGTTATTAAAACTATCGATCGCCTGCGTAAATCGGGAATGACCTATACGATCGATCTGTTAGGAGAAGCGGTAATTACGGAAACCGAAGCCGAGGATTATCTCCAACGTTATTTAGATCTGATTGAGCAGCTTACCGCCAAGGCAAAATCCTGGAAACGACAGGCAGGGATAGATTTGGCGGACGGCGAAGAAATCTCCCAGGTGCAGGTATCGGTAAAGCTAACGGCATTTTATTCTCAGTTCGATCCTCTCAACCCGGTGGGCAGTAAAGAAAAAGTCTGCGATCGCCTGCGGATTTTGTTACGTAGAGCAGATGAACTCGGTGCAGCGATCCATTTTGATATGGAGCAGTATCGTTATAAGGATTTGACCCTCCAGATTCTTAAAGAGCTATTAATGGAGGAAGAATTTCGCAGTCGGACGAATCTAGGTATTACTCTCCAGGCTTATTTGCGAGATTCCCACGCAGATTTGCAGGGTATTATCGAGTGGGCAAAAGAACGAGGTAACCCAGTCACGGTACGTCTAGTCAAGGGGGCATATTGGGATCAAGAGACAATTAAATCTCTACAAAATCACTGGTCACAGCCAGTATATAACCAAAAAGCAGCAACTGATTTAAATTACGAGCGCATGACTCAACTGCTGCTAGAAAACCACGAATATCTCTATGCAGCTATTGGTAGCCATAATGTCCGTTCCCAGGCTTTGGCTTGTGCGATCGCTGAAACCTTAGAAATTCCTGCCCGTCGCTTTGAAATGCAGGTGCTATACGGCATGGGAGACAAGTTAGCCCAAGCTTTAGTTAAGCGGGGTCATCGCGTGCGAGTCTATTCTCCCTATGGCGATCTGCTGCCAGGTATGGCATATCTCATTCGGAGGCTGCTGGAAAATACGGCAAACAGCTCTTTTGTGCGCCAAAATGATGAGGAAAAACCAATTTCCGAACTGATTGCGCCACCTACAGTTGATGATGTCAGCGATCAGCACCTAGATTCGGCATCAACTTCTTTTGCTTATGCTCCAGACACTGACTATGCGGATATTCCTAAAAGAATCAAAGCTGAACAGGCATTAGCTCAGGTCAAACAAGAGTTGGGTAAAACCTATCAGCCTCTAATTAACGGCGAATATGTAAGTGCCGACAACTATCTTGATTCAGTCAATCCCTGTCGAACTGAGCAGCTAGTGGGTAAAGTGGGACAGATTTCTGTTGCTCAAGCAGAATCGGCAATGTCCGCTGCCAAAGCTGCATTTAAATCTTGGAAAAAAACTGACGCTAGCACCAGAGCCAATATTCTCCGTAAAGCTGCGGACATAATGGAGCAGCGCCGACACGAACTAAACGCCTGGATCTGTTTAGAAGTGGGTAAAATAATTCCCCAAGCCGATGGCGAAGTATCCGAAGCCATTGATTTCTGTCGCTACTATGCAGCAGAGATGGAACGTTTAGAGTCGGGAGTCAACTACGATATTGCAGGAGAAAATAACCGCTATTTCTATCAGCCCAAAGGTATTGCAGTCGTTATTTCGCCCTGGAACTTTCCTTTTGCGATCGCCACAGGAATGACCGTTGCTGCTCTGGTAACGGGGAACTGTACTCTGTTGAAACCGGCTGCCACTTCTGCGGTAATTGCAGCTAAGTTAACGGAAATTTTGATTGAGGCGGGGATTCCCAAAGGAGTATTTCAATATGTGCCGGGTAAGGGTTCGGAAGTCGGTACATATTTAGTCGAACACAAAGACACCCACGTCATAGCCTTTACTGGATCGAGAGAAATAGGCTGTAAAATCTATGCGGAAGCAGCCACGCTTAAGCCAGGACAAAAGCATCTCAAGCGAGTAATTGCCGAAATGGGTGGGAAAAACGCCATTATCGTTGATGAAAGTGCCGATTTAGATCAGGCAGTTGCAGGGGTAGTTCAGTCGGCATTTGGCTATAGCGGTCAGAAATGTTCTGCCTGCTCGCGGGTAATTGTCGCCTCGACCGTCCACGATGCTTTCTTGGCTAGATTGGTAGAAGCGACTAAGTCTCTCAATGTGGGTGCAGCAGACGATCCAAATATTCAGATTGGTTCAGTAATTGATGCTTCGGCGCGCGATCGCATCCTTGAATATATTGCCCAGGGTAAACAAGAAAGCGAACTGGCTTTAGAAATGTCTACTCCTGAGGGTGGCTACTATATTCCACCGACGATCTTTAGTGGCGTGACTAGCGACCATACTATTGCTCAAGAAGAAATTTTTGGTCCCGTATTAGCGGTAATGAAATCAGCTAGCTTTGACGAAGCTCTAGATCTGGCAAACAGCACTGATTACGCCCTAACGGGCGGTTTATACTCCCGTACTCCCCAGCATATCGATCGCGCAGCACGGGAATTTGAAGTGGGCAATCTTTATATCAACCGCAACATTACTGGGGCGATCGTTGCTCGTCAACCCTTTGGCGGTTTCAAGCTTTCGGGGGTGGGTTCAAAAGCGGGAGGTCCTGACTATCTCTTACAGTTTTTAGATCCTCGCGTAGTGACAGAGAATATCCAGCGCCAAGGTTTTGCCCCAATAGAAGGAGCCGAGTAAATAAGGACAAACCCTACAGTCGGGTTGCTAATTTCATCTCTAATCCAAAATTAGCAATCCTAGAAAATATGGCACATGTCTATTTGAGGGTCTTAACCCCAAAATCGGAAGACTTACTTACTGATGATGAGAAAATAAGTAATCTACGGACAAAAACTCAATTTATTGATCGCACTTGGTTTACTCTGGAGATCGCTAACGATTCGAAAGGCGGACTACATTTCGGAATTGATAATTCTTCAATTGACCTAGAGACAGTTGTGCAACAATTGAGTAATGCTGGATACATATTTGTAATCTAGTTAACATAAAACTCTAGGCAACGGTTGTGAAATCAAAATTTATCAGCTCAAACTGGCATGTCATTAGCACTCTAATTTTGGTTTTGCTGCTGATAGGCTGTGCCTCGACAGTTACCGATAGCGTTCATCTAAAATATGGCAATCCTAGCGGTGCGGACGATAATCAAAATAACTATTTAATTGTTAAACCCGAATATGCTTTGTCCTACAATTGCCGAGCGGGTATTCCGAACTGGGTAAGCTGGCAGCTCGATCGCAGTTGGTTAGGTCGTACTGAGCGTTCGGACAATTTCAGACCCAATTCAGAGTTACCGCCAGACTGTTATGCTGTTCGACCAAGTGACTACCGTGGCAGCGGTTACGATCGCGGTCATCTTGTACCAAGTGGCGATCGCACTCATAGTCGAATTGGGAATGAAAGCACTTTTTTGATGACTAATATTATTCCTCAGTCACCCAGCAACAACCGTGAAGTTTGGCGGGAGTTGGAAGAATATAGTCGAGACTTAGTCTATGAAGGCAAAGAGCTTTTTATAATAGCTGGAGGCAAAGGCATTGCCAAGAAAATTGCTGACAGTCAGGTTGTCGTACCCAAATTTACCTGGAAGGTTATCCTTATTTTGGATGAATCGACTGAACCAACCCCCGAAAATACTCGCGCAATCGCTGTCTGGATGCCTAACTCAGATGAGGTTCGCAATACAGATTGGGAAGATTATATTGTTTCCGTAGATCTGGTCTACCAGATCTACG
>JBCBEA010000155.1:0-8109 GCA_038529195.1 Cyanobacteria bacterium J06600_6 | reverse complement strand
CAAAGATGAACCCTGGCAACCAGTTACACCTCCTCGACTCAAAGGAATTACTCAGGGTCAAGATTTATTTAAGGCAATTCGTCAAAAAGATCTCTTAATACATCATCCCTACGAATGCTTTTCTCAGTCGGTAGAGCTTTTCCTCGCTCAGGCTGCCGTCGATCCTCAGGTTTTAGCAATCAAAATGACTTTGTATCGTACTTACTGTGCGTCCTGCGAGTCACCAATTATTAAATCACTCATCACTGCTGCTAAGGCACATAAGCAAGTTGCCGTCTTAGTTGAATTAAAAGCCAGATTTGACGAAGAAACTAATATCCTCTGGGCGAAAAAACTGGAGACAGCGGGAGTTCATGTCGTTTATGGTTTGGTTGGTTTAAAGACTCATACCAAAATTGCCCTGGTTGTCAGGAATGAAGACCAAAAAATTCGTCGCTATGTGCATATCAGCACGGGCAACTATAATCCTAAATCGGCAAAACTCTACACTGACCTCGGATTATTAAGCTGTCGTCAAGACCTGGGAGAAGATCTCAACGATCTATTCAACTTTTTGACGGGATACTCTGAACAGCAGACTTTTCGCAAATTATTAATCGCCCCAGTTAACATGCGCGATCGCCTGCTAAAAATGATTCAGCGAGAGATAGATCTCGTTCGCCAGGGACATGGGGGCAAGATTATTGCCAAAATGAATTCTCTGGTAGATCCAGAAATGATTACCGCTTTGTATCAGGCTTCCCAGGCAGGAGTACAGATCGATTTGATTGTCAGGGGTATCTGCTGTCTGTGTCCCGGTTTAGCAGGTATTAGCGACAATATTCGGGTTATCAGCATCGTTGGTCGATATTTAGAACACTCCCGCATTTTTTATTTCCAGAATCACGATCGCGAACAGGTGTTTATTGGCAGTGCCGACTGGATGCCACGTAATTTGAATCGTCGGGTAGAAACCGTGACCCCCATTGAGGAAGCAAGTTTGATCGTCAAGCTCAAAGAAATCTTGCAAATTACGCTGTCTGACAATCGTTATGCTTGGGAATTACAGACAGACGGAACTTATATTCAACGTCGTCCCCAGTCAGATGAGGTAGAACGTAGCTGTCAACAGATTTTGATGGACATGACGCGATTAGGTTAGCTGGATTAATTCTTGCTTGAGGCGATCGATAATCGTATTTGGCTCTACCTGGGACAGTATTTCTTTAATTAGGGTAGAAGCGCCCATTTCTCCCCAAGTGCAGCCCTGTTCGAGATAGACTTGAGCTACTCGACCAATCATAAAGGAGCCGTACCCAGCGATCGCCCCCTGAACGCTAGCCGTACCTACATAGGCAGTGATGGCACTACTGCTATCAAAGCCACTACTGAGAATTGCCCCGCTTTTGCCCACGCTCAAAAATAGACTGCTGCCTACTTCCCCTAATAATAAACCTCCCGCACTGGCGATAATGCGTCTGAGTAGGTTTCCCGCTTCAAAGGTAGTAATGGGCAAGCCGTAAAGCTTCGAGAGAGATCTAATTAAAGCCAAATCCGCCATCAAACCGCCCAAGAGGTCGGCAAAAATAATCGGATTGGCTGCCACGGCGATCGCTTTATAGCGAGCGTACTTGGCAATAATTTTCTGAGCTTCGGACTGTCGCAGCTCGATTGTTTTGCGGGCAATATTTAGCTCTGCGTCCCTAGCCTGCACCAGAGAATTCAACGCCAGTAGGGATTTACCTTCTTTGACTAAAACCTGCTCCAGGGCTTCTTTTAACGCTCCAATTTGTGGTTCGGGATGTTCCCAGGTATTAGTTACCGTGCCGTCAGCAGCTTCCGTTCTCACCTGGATTGGCTGTGGTTTAGCTGCTACCGTCACAATTTCATGGGGGGCAACTAAATCGTCAAGGCTAGTCCCACTATTGGCGACGTTAAGTTTTTGAATTTGCCGATATATTTGTTGGCGATCTTTGTCTGGATAAAGATCTATTTTGTTAAATACTAGAATTAACGGTTTTTGGGTACTGCGTAACTGACACAAAGCCTGATACTCGGTACGAGTAATGTCTCCCGCCACCACAAATAAAATTAAATCCGATTTTTGAGCAATTTCCCGTGCCATTGTTGCTCTTGCTTCTCCCGTCACCTCATCCAAACCAGGAGTATCGATTAGTTCGGCATTTAAGCCCGATTCTGGCAGCGGATTCCAGCTCAAGATAGTTAGAGATTGAGTTACGCCGTGGAGTGGTCCTGTTGCTACCACCTCTTCTTCTAATAAAGCATTGATTAGAGATGATTTTCCGCAGCTTACCAAACCAAAAGTACTGATGCGGATTGCCTTACGGTCTAGTCTTTCCAAAGCATTTTGTAGAGACTGTAGATCGCTTTTGACAGCTGCCTGTACGCGATCGCCTGGCGGAGTTTTACCATGACGACGAAAACTCGAATACCAAGAAATAGACTGCTGTAAGCTGGCATGAGCCTGGTTTAATTGAGCTTCTGGGAATGAAGTTTGTTGACCCACCGTAATTGTTAGCTCCCAATAATGTTTTTAATCGACGATCTGCTACATACTAATCTAAGCTAATTTATTGTTTCTAGCGGCTAAATCCAAAGCTCCTTTAGGATACACAATTCGTTTATGGTTAAACTGTTCCCAGACGCGCACAAAAACTTCCGCAATAATAGGCAGTTCATCATAATTAAGCCCACTGTCTACTAGCTGACGATCCTGCCAGCGAGATTTAAAGATCTTCTGCAGCGTAGTTATCGCCTGTTTCGGAGTTGAATCCCGCAGCGATCGCAATGCTGCCTCACAGCCGTCTGCCAGCATCAAAATGCCTGCTTCCCGAGATTGAGGAACGGGTCCAATGTAGCGAAAATCCGCTTCAACTAAAGGTATGCCCAGCTCTTCGGCTCTCTGTTTTGCCTGATAGTAGAAGTAAACAATCAGCAGAGTACCCTGGTGCTGGGGAATAAAGTCGCGGATAGCCTTGGGCAAACCATATTTTTTTGCCATTACGAGACCTTCGCTAACGTGCTTTTTAATTATTTCCGCACTCACCCAAGGGTCGTCAATTTCATCATGCTTGTTAGGACCACCCATCTGGTTTTCAATAAATCCCAGGGGATCGTGCATTTTGCCTATGTCATGGTAGAGAGTGCCCGCCCTAACTAATTCCACGTTACAGTTCAACTCTCTCGCAGCAGCTTCAGCCAAAGAGGCAACAAACATTGTGTGCTGAAAAGTTCCAGGAGCCTCCGTTGCCAGTCTTTTGAGCAAGGGTAAATTAGGATTCGACAGCTCTGCCAAACGAATCGGCGTAATCAGGTCAAAAAAGCGTTCTAGGTAAGGAGAGATGCCGATCGCCACCACAATCCAGGCGACTCCAAATAGCCCACAAACCGTAGCATCGGGTAAAATAGCCGACCAAATAGTTGCAGGACTAGCACTTAAAATTAGGTTGGTAATCAAATATATCGCTATCTGAGACAAACCGACGGCAATACCGAGCTTGGCGATCGCTTCGCGGGATCTTAATCGACCAGCAAAAATTGCCGCAATTAATCCTCCGACTAATCCAGCCAGCAGATAAACAGAACTTAATGTCTGATTGCTAAACACCACTAGTCCCAGAACTAGCAGAACCTGACAGATAGCCAGAGCTGGATTATAAAAGCTACTAACCAAAAGACCAATTGCGGGCAGACTGGTATAGGAAATATCAAAAACACCTAATAGAGGAGCGGTAATCGCCAGCAAACAAAGCAGCAGATAATCACGATGACGAATAGCAGGATAAATCTGTCTTTGAACAATTAAAAACAGACCAATAATGCTGCTCACGACCAGTGCAGATAACCTCAGTCCTTCCCAATTAACGCCTCGACGACTCAATTCAAAACCATCGAGCAGCACAAAATCCGACTGACCAATTCTGGCACCCTGTTCGACAATTACTTCTCCCTGCTCAATCTCGACTAGAACCGAATTAATTGCCATCGCTGCTTTTTCAGCAATATTACGAGTAGCATCCTTATCTTCTTCTAAGTTAGGCTGCAAAGTTCCTAGCAGCATATTCTGGGCTAGACGCTCAGTAACATCAGAAATATCAGGATTTAATTGTGCTGCAACTGCCGACTCCAAAAGAGTAGAGGGAATCCCCAAGGGAATACCCTGAGTCAAAATGCGATCTGCCGTCAGCAAAATAGTGTTTTTAGTTGCTTTCCATTCTTTTTCGGTCAGGTCTAATAAAATAATTAGTTCTTTATCGTCTAAGCGGGCAATTTTTCTCTGATTAATACTTTTCCAGGTCTGAGAATAACGATAGCGAGTTAGAGTAATTTGAGCGATGAGAGTATTGAATCTATTTTCCGAGGTATTATTACGATATACCTCTAGTTCGTCTGCAACCGTCTGCAATCCTAGATTAAAATCTGGTCTCTTTTCTAAAGTCAAATTTTTAGAATCGGCGTTTAGAGATTCTCCCTCCGCAGTTTTAGCTGCAAAATTTTGCGTAACAGAAGCTAATACTGCCTTAAACTCAGATTCAGGACAAAAGCGAATGTATCTCTGACTGGCTAAAGTCAGATTTTTTTGAGCAGCAAAGGGAAAAGGAGCTGCCATTGATCGCAGTTCGTCAATTTGCTGAAGATGAGATTTTAATTTATTAGTAATTTCCCGAGTTAGCTCCTCATCCTGTTTCAGAATGGGAATTATGCCTGTCTGAACCTCTTTGCGTTTTTCTAATGTGGTTTTTGTATCTTCAAACTGGGCTGAGTAGGGGGCTTTGATTGTTAGTGGTGAAATTTTGCCCACCGTCAACTGCGGTTGATTGTAAAATCGATAACCAACTACGCTGGTTATGGCAATCACACTCAGAACTAACATGACAATCAAGTCTCTTAGTTTCGTTTTGTGTTTTTTACGACCAGATTGACCAAAGCTAGATTTAGTGGCTGATTTGCTAGCAGTTTTTGAGCGTAAGTTTTTTGCCCACCAGGAAAATCCTTGGTTTTGATACCTGTATCGCCATCCTTCAATTTTTTGGATTAGTGAACGCCAGCTTTTCATCATAGTCAGGATTTCGAGAAGCTATAAAATCGCTTAGTTTAATTTTAATCAGAGATCAAGCTACAGTAAAATAAAGTATTAGTATTGAAGCTTATTGGGCTAGACAAAAGATTTTCAAGGCTAATGTTATAACTACTTTAATTAAATGATCATTTAGTTTTCAGCTTAGTTGTACCTTGCTTAAAAGTTAAATAAGATAAGACGATAAATTTAGTTACTTACTTGATAAAAAATTAGATTGGGAACTATTTCTAGAGGTTAAAAAAAATTGGTAGATATGCTCTAAAATGCTGCTTTAACATTTAGCTTAAGTGGTTAAGAACAATTTAGAAATAAGTAAATCAAAAATATTGGAACATTCCTCTGTGAGTATTTTGCTTAAATATCAGATATCTGAGAAATAATTTTTAGGTTTAAACGAGGCTGAATTATTCGAGGTAGGGCGACTGCAGCTAAATTAGGATTGAGATTGAGAAACTGCTGGCTATCCCCATAAATTCCTGACCATTCTGCAAATAATTTTTTGCATAAATGATGCTCTAACTGTTGATCGTGGCTGTTTTCATTTGCTCTCCAAAATCTCGAAATTTCTGCCATACCATTATATGCCCCAGACAATGTACCTGTAAGAGCAATGGTTAGCCAAGCAAAATTTTTGGAGACGTGAGCGGCCTTGCGGACGGACAGATTGAAATTCTGGGGAGTAGTGGCAAAACAATACCAGGCAAGAGCGATCGCTGTTGATGTTGATGTTTCTGCAACAGATAATTTTTCAATTGCGAGGTTGAGACTAGCGCCAGCTTTAATTAACTCAGATACCAACTCTAGCTGCTCTGCTAACCAGTTTTCTATGTCCTGAATATGCTCGTTTACTTCATCACCTAGGTGATTTTGAGCCAAGGGCATAAATTTGTGTTTTAAAACCTGGTTGAGCAAATATTCCCATCCCAATAGATCTTGCCTCATTTTGATTTGGTTAAGCTTTGAATCTGAAGTGTGGGGAAATATTTTGTCTAAGTAGAATCTTAGTGGAGCTGTCGAAAAGATAATTAGGGGCAATATAGATAACAGATGAATGTCATCATGGGAGACAGGTGATAAGTCTGGTGCTTCTAAGTTTAATAAGATGGTAGCCAATTGACGACGTTGGACTAGCCAGGATTGGCGATGTAAATCTGGCGATGTGATAGATTTCCCAATCAATCCTTGTGCCACAATTGCTCCCCACCAACTGCCTTGAAATCTGTCATAAGTATTGTGAAACATCTAATTTAAGCTCTGAGCCAGGGCGAACAAGAATATAATGTAAACGGAAGTTTACTCACAGACCACCTTTTAATATAGATGTTAATTACGACAACAGATACAGTTCAAAATCAAGAAATTGCCACCTATCTTGGTGTCGTAACGGCGGAGGTAGTATATGGCACCAACGCTCTACGAGACCTGTTTGCGGGCATTAGAGACGTAATTGGTGGGCGAACGGGCAGCTATGAGAAAGTATTTGAGAAAGGACAGCAAAAAGCGATCGAAGAACTTAAGCAGCGCGCCCAAAAGTTAAATGCCGATGCGGTAATTGGCATTGAAATTGATACAGGAACAATTAGCGTTGATGATAAAGGAGTATTGCTTTTGATTACCGCGACAGGGACAGCGGTTAAACTAGGCTAGTTTGGGCAAAATTCATCTAGGGACTTTGTCTCATTCACGCTTTAGTTTCAATCCCAACTAGTGTTAATCGGCTCCGTACAAATTATGTTGTCTACAGATAGTAACTTGTCTACTCCCCCAACATTTCCCGTTCTCAATCTTCAGGTTCATCTGCTAGATGATTATCTGACCTGGCTGGTGACCAGACTACAGCAAAAGACAGGAACTCACGTGGTAACTCTGAATGCGGAAATGAGCATGATGGCGCAGGAGGATACGGCTTTAGGTGAGACAATTAAGTCAGCCGATTTGGTAATTCCTGATGGTGCAGGAGTCATCCTTTATATGCGTTTACGGGGTCGTCAGCATCGACGCTGTCCGGGAATTGAGCTAGCTGCATCGTTAATTGAGTATTTAGGCAAGTCCGATCTGGCTGATTCTCTGTGCTTCTTTGGTGGCAGTCCAGGCGTGGCGGAGCAGGCTGCCCAAAACTGGCAGTCGCAATATCCAAATCTAGGGATTTTGACCCAGGATGGATACGTTTCAGGCACATCGGAGTCCGAGTGGAAAAAAACTTTGCAAACTAAGCAGCCTGCAGTTATTTTGGTCGGCATTGGCGTACCCAGACAAGAACTCTGGATTGTTGAAAATCGCCATCTTTGCCCTAATTCAGTTTGGATTGGGGTTGGGGGCAGCCTGGATATTTGGGCAGGAACTAAAGAACGCGCTCCCGCATGGTTGAGAAATAATAACTTAGAGTGGTCTTATCGTCTTTATCAAGAGCCTTGGCGCTGGCGCAGGATGCTATCTTTACCCAAGTTTTTCTGGAGATCGCTCTGGGCATAATAGTTAATCGGATATGACAACAATTCCTGAATTTTACGTCCATATCTTCCTAAGTCACAGATCGCCAAAACTCCTTGATATCCCTAGTAGATTGAAGATGGAATACCTGCTTGGTTGCTTTTGCCTTTTTGACATACTGGCGATATCTAGGTGTAAGCTTTTGATGGCACAGCCAAACTATGTAATAGGAGTTTAGGGTACTTCTGACTAACGGACTATTCTGAGGATAGCCTTCGGGTGCTACCCAGAAACCTTTGATAAATCGTTTGGTCACCCAAAAATAATGCTGGAGAACTGGCAAATCTATATAGACTAAAGTATCTGCTGCTTCTAATCTTTTCCAGACCGTATCTGGCGAACCAAATCCATCAATAACCCAGCAGTCTTGTTGCAAGATTTCGGCGTGGGCAGTTTTATATTCTTCGTCAGAAACTTTTTCCCCTCCAGGTTTGTATTGAATGAGATCTAAAACAATTAAAGGTAAACCAGTTGTTTGAGCAAGACGCTTACTCAAAGTGGATTTGCCACCTCCAGCATTACCGAATACTGCCACCTTT
>JBCBEA010000154.1:0-8135 GCA_038529195.1 Cyanobacteria bacterium J06600_6 | reverse complement strand
AAGTCACAAAAGATGATATTCGTAATTGGTTTGCTCATTGCTGTTACTGTACTTCATGACTATGAGAATTGCTATATTTTACTGTAGCCTAATTATCACTATTGATTAATCTCTGCATTAGATACTTTATTGATAGAAATTATAGAATATAAGCTTATACTTATTCGACTATAAATCTAGTTTTATCTTCATTAGTGAAAACACTTAAAATACAAAAAAATACTTAGATAGATGCGTGAAAACCGGGTCTTTTTTAAAACTTTATCAAATAAAAATAGTGTAAATGCTGTTGTTCAACATACAGGTAAAACCATAAGCTGTAATTGTTTCTAAAACTAATTAGTTTATATCAAATTAATTTACCCAATTTTAGATTATTAATTATTCTCTATCTAGGGACTAAATTTAATGGCAGCTTGCGCTAAAAAAAATATTAAGATAGACAGCTTATATTTATTTCAGGAGTATCAAAAAGAAAAAAGTACTAAACTAAGAAATCAGATCATGGAGTTGAATTTTGGTTTAGTCAAAAAAGAAGCTTATCACTGGGTTAATCAGTGTAACGAAAGTTTTGAAGACCTGCTACAGGTAGGTTCAATTGGCTTGATTAGAGCTATTGAAAGATTTAATATCGAAAAAGGTAATGCTTTTAGCTCCTTTGCAATTCCTTATGTTCGAGGAGAAATTCAACATTATCTACGAGATAAAAGCCCCACATTAAGAATTCCTCGCAGATGGCTAGAGCTAAGGCAAAAATCAATTTCTTTTATTCATATCTTTAGAGAAAATAATCATCGTCAGCCCAGTAATTCTGAAATTGCACAACATCTTGAGGTATCTGAAAAAGAGTGGCAAGATATTAAACTTGCTTATCAAAATCGTAAGCCCTTGAGCCTCGATGTTTCTGTAAATAACGATTTAGATAATCGGACTAGTCTTTGCGATTTAGTTGCCGATCCAAAGTATCGTAGTTTTCATCTCGTTTATGAGGATCGGCTACGCTTACAGCAGGCTTTGTCGGAATTGGAAGACCGGACTAGAGATGTTTTAGAGTTTGTTTTTCTCCATGACTTGACTCAAAAAGAAACAGCTAAAGTGCTTGATATTAGTGTTGTTACTGTTTCACGGCAGCTGAAAAAAGGATTGAATCTTTTGAAGAAATCAATGACATCAGAAAATTCATAGTTTTCCAGCCTGGCTATTATTTAATTCGCCTGTTATCTTGGAATTTAAAGCAAGCCATAGATTACTCTGTCTTTGGATGGCGTAATTTGTGATCGTTGCTCAATGTCGAGCTTGAATCTGCATATTCTACTCGTTGATTAAATTGTTTGGTTACAGATTAAATTAGGTAATCTTAATCGATACTTGTATTATTATTATGAATAAATTTGTATTGTTAGTATTAATTGGTAGTTTAGCTTTTGTAACTGAAGGCTGCTCCTTTTTTTCAAAATTTGCCGACTCCAGAAAAGAGCTAGAGAAAGAAACTGTCAAACCTGTTCCTGTTCGAGTGAATACTGCTCAGAACAAAGTTGAAGAAGGGTCAGAAACTGAAGATTTATTTGCCGATCTTGAAGAAGAGGAAGAAGAGGAAGCTTTACCCAAAATTGCGGGGTTAATTCCAGCGACCGACCCTGATGCTAGGGTTAGAAATAGCGTACGTGGTAGAAACGATCCTTTTTCGATTTTGACTCTCAATCCTCGAATTCAAATTGATGAGGAAAAGAGAGCTAGTTTAAATGAATCATCGAATCGAGTTCAAACTTCTAATCGTTCAGAACCGCGCAATACAATATCCAGAAGAAACGATAATTCGAGCGCAGATCTTCCCCTTCCAGAAGAAGTATTTGAACCAACTTTGGCACAGGATGTAGTTGTCTCTGGACTATTTGAAGCTGCTGGTAGAACTCAAATCATTGTTCAAGCGCCAGAAGAAAGCAGCAGCCGCTATGTTGAGGTTGGACAATACTTATCCAATGGACAGATCTTGGTTAAAAGAATTGACAAGAATCATTTTCCTGGTCCAATGATCATTCTCGAACAGTCTGGAGTCGAGGTTGCTAAGATTATTGGTTTTGATTCAGAAGAAGAGGATACTATAAGTTCTTTACCAAAGACTACACCTGATCGCAGTTGGGATAGTGCTATTTCTTTGAAGTAGTCACTCTGTGTCACAAATCAAATATTTTTAAGCGATCGCAAATTGATACCTGCGATCGCTTTTTAGTCATTGTTTTTGTATCTGGTTCTGAGCCAGCCAGCCGTATGTTGCTTTTTCCGACACACCAGGAAATGAGGCTAATAAGTCGATAAAATATAGATACCTAGATTAGAGTTGTTGATTTGAGTTGAGGAATTATGACTAAAAAAGCAGAATTGTTGGAAGCGATCGCTGGAAAAAATCGCGGTTTATTGGCAAATGAAATTGACAACGCGAGAGTCCTCTCGGCAATTCAGCAGCTAGAAGATACTAATCCAAACCAAAAACCGTTGGAAGCAAAAGATTTGTTAAATGGCGACTGGCGTCTACTGTACACTACCAGTAAAGGCATCTTAGGATTGGATCGCTTCCCGCTGTTTAAGCTAGGGCAAATTTATCAGTGTATCCGAGTCTCAGAAGCAAAAGTTTATAACATTGCCGAAATTGTTGGCTTACCGATGCTAGAGGGTTTAGTTAGCGTTGCTGCTAGCTTCGATCCTGTTTCGGAGCGACGAGTTAACGTTATTTTTGAGCGCTCAATCGTTGGTTTACAGCGTTTTTTAAGCTATCGCACTCCAGCGAAATTAATCCAGCAAATTGAATCAGGGAAAAAGTTCTTACCAATTGATTTTAAAATTGATCGCGAGTCACAAAAAGGCTGGTTAGAAACCACCTACCTCGACGAGGACATGCGAATTGGTCGAGGCAATGAGGGGAACGTGTTTGTCTTAACCAAAGAAAGTTCATTTGCTTAGTCTTGATAAGATGGAGTTTTGAAAAGAAATATTTAATCGTCATGGCAGCTTATGAGAATTGAATCTCTGAAAATTAAGAATTATCGCTGTCTACAAAATATTGAGCTCAATAACATGTCGGCTTTCTGTGTCCTAGTTGGCGCAAATGGTACGGGAAAAAGCACTTTTTTCGATATTTTTAGTTTTCTTCAAGATGCTCTAAAAAATAATATTCGTCAGGCACTTTTGATTAGAGGTGGGTTTAAGGAAGTTATCACTAGAGATCATCAACAAGAAGACATTGAGCTGGAAATCAAGTTTAGAATGAAAATTCTAGATAAAGAGAGACTAGTAACTTATTTATTAAAAATTTCTCAGGTTGAGAATAAGCCTGTCATTAAAAGAGAAATTTTAAGATATAAAAGAGGTTCATATGGTTCTCCCTTTCATTTTCTTGATTTTCAATATGGTCGGGGTTATGCAATTCTCAACGAAGAAGACTTTGACAAACCAGATGAAGAATTACAACGGGAAGAGCAAACTTTAGAATCCAAAGATATTTTAGCTATCAAAGGATTAGGACAATTTAAACGTTTTAAAGCTGCAAGTGCTTTCAGACTATTGTTAGAAAATTGGCATATTTCAGATTTTCACATTACTGATGCAAGAGGAAGCAGAGATGCGGGATATGCTGAACATCTTTCTAAAAACGGAGATAACTTGCCCTTAGTTGCTCAATATCTATACGAGAATCATCAAGATATATTTGAGATTATTCTAGAAAAAATGAAGCGTCGAGTTCCTGGAATATCTCAAGTAGAAGCAAAAAATACTGAGGATGGACGCTTAATCTTGCGTTTCCAAGATAGTTCTTTTAAAGATCCATTTATTGATCGATACGTATCTGATGGCACGATTAAAATGTTTGCTTATCTTGTCTTGTTATACGATCCAGATCCTCATCCTTTATTGAGTGTTGAAGAACCAGAAAATCAACTCTATCCGTCGCTTTTATTAGAACTAGCGGAAGAATTCGCTGCTTACACTAAAAAAGAAGGACAAGTTTTTGTCGCTACCCACTCGCCTGATTTTCTGAATGCGGTTGCCTTGGATCATATTTACTGGCTGGAGAAAAGAAACGGTATTACCAGAATCTGCTCTGCTGCTGAGAATGAAACTCTCCAAGCTTTAATTGCTGAAGGCGATCTGCCAGGCTATCTTTGGAAACAAGGGTTATTTGGAGATGCCAACCCACAATGAGCAATTACGACCAATTATTTTTCTTGCTAGAAGAACGCTCGATGCACGAAACTCTAAAAATATTGTTGCCCAGAATAATTCCCGATCATATTTACTATAAATGTATTCCTCATGAAGGCAAACACGATTTAGAAAAATCTATTCCTCGCAAACTTAGAGCTTTTCCCAAATCGACCAAGTTTGTCGTTGTTAGAGATAAAGACAGCGGAGATTGTATCGCCGTCAAACAAAAATTAGTCGATCTCTGTAAGCAGGCTAATCGATCTGACACATTGATTAGAATTGCTTGTCATGAGCTTGAATCATGGTTTTTAGGAGATTTAAAGGCTGTAGAACAAGGATTAGAACTCAATAAGGGCAAGTTGAGTAAACTGCAAAACAAAGCGAAATATCGCAATCCAGATCGCCTGGCTTCACCCAAGCAAGAACTTCAGCGCATTGCCCCAGATTATCAACAAATTAGGGGCTCAAGAGCGATCGCCACATATTTAGACTTGAGAAATAATGCATCCGAAAGCTTCCAAGTCTTTGTCAAAGGAATTCAGCAATTAGTTGAAGAATGGTGAATGCTGAGAACTCTATTCTACTTTTTCCATCGGTGCAATCTTCGGAATAATCTTAGTCACGTTCATACTGAGAAATTTAACTGCCAGAGTCGCTTTTTTGCCGCTTCCTAATACGTGAGTAACTTCCCCTGCCCCAAATTCGTGATGTAATACGCGATCACCCACGCTCCAATCGATATCAATTGCCTTGGAAGTTCTTTCTGCGCTGGTGCGACGGCGGTAGGTGCTAGCGACGTTAATATTGCTGTCAATTAATTCTCCAGGCAGCTCTTGTAAGAATTGCGAAGATACCGCAGGTTCTCTCGTACCCCACAGGCGACGTTCTCTCGTATAGGTTAAAAATAGTTGCTCCTGGGCGCGAGTAATACCCACATAGCAAAGACGCCGTTCCTCTTCGATTTCTAAGGGGTCGTTGAGGGTACGATTATGAGGCAATAAGCCCTGTTCCATACCCACAAGATAGACGACGGGAAATTCCAAGCCCTTGGCTGAGTGAAGAGTCATCAGAGAAACTTTTTGCTGTTCCTCTTCTAAACCATCTAAATCAGAAGAGAGAGAAGCACTAGCCAAAAACGCTTCTAAGCTATTTTCTTCGTTGTCCTCCTGAAACTGCTGTATGGCGTTATATAGCTCATAGATATTGGCGATACGATTATCGGCTTCATCCGTTCCCTGCTGCTGTAATTCAGTAACGTAGCCCGTCTGTTCGATAATATGGCTCAAGACTTCGGCAGCGGTAAGTTTTTCTAGCTGATCTTTTGTCTCTTGGATCATGTTGGCAAACTGATTGAGAGACTTGGCTGCCCTACCGCCGATTGTATTGACCGAAGTTTCATCGTTGACTATTTCCCAGAGAGGAATTCCCATCTGCTGAGAAGCATCTAATAGCCTGCCCATGGTTGTTTTGCCGATTCCACGACGGGGCGTATTAACGATTCGCAAAAGACTTACCGTATCTTCCGGATTAACGATAATACGCAGATAAGCCAGGGCATCTTTGACTTCTTTGCGATCGTAGAATTTTAAACCACCGACAATATTGTAAGGAATATTATTGTGCAGCAGTAAATCCTCAAAGGGGCGCGACTGAGCGTTGGTACGATATAGAATTGAGAAGTCACCCCAGTCTATTTCAGGGTTATTATCCTTAATCTTTTGCATCTGCTGCACTACAAAACGAGCCTCTTCCTGTTCTTCATCCGCCTTATAAAGAAAGATTTGTTCGCCCACACCTCTGGTGGGCTTGAGCACCTTGTCAATGCGCTGGCTGTTGTGTGAAATCAAATGATTGGCTGCTTGCAAGATATTCTCACGGGAACGATAGTTTTCCTCTAGCTTGATCATGGTGCGAGTATCTTCATCGGGCAAACCGTCACCAAAATCTTTTTGGAAATCCAGCAGGATAGTATAGTCCGCTAAACGGAAAGAATAGATCGACTGATCCGCATCACCAACTACGAAAAGCGATCGCCTGTTCCAATTCCAGTCATTTTTATTGGTCTCACCATTAGTTGCCAGTAGGCGAATTAAGTCATACTGAATGCGGTTAGTATCCTGATACTCATCCACCAGAATATGTTGAAACTGTGTATGCCAATAGCCCAAAATAGACTCATTTTGCTGGAACAGCTTGACGGGAATCCAGATTAGGTCATCAAAATCGAGGGCATTATTCGCAGCTAATCGCGACTGATATTCGTTGTAAATATCGGAGATTACTCTACCTCGATAGCCAGGCTCTTGCTTGAGATAATCATCGGGGGTTAAACCTTGATTTTTCGCATTACTAATGGCGTAACGAATCTTACGAGGGTCAAACTTCTTGTTATCTAAATTCAGCTGCTTGGTAACAATATTCTTGAATAAGCTCTGGACATCAGACTCATCAAAGATCGAGAAATTACGCTTCCAGGTACGACCTCTTTCATCCTGATACTTATTAATATCAAAACGCAGCAGCTTGGCAAATAAACTATGAAAAGTGCCAATCCATAACTTTTTGGTTGTTCGTTTATATACTCTTGACTTTAGCGCCTTCTGTTCGTATTCAGTCAAAAACTCTAGGCGTTGACCATGCTGCTCTAGAGCCAACTCCGTCGCAAAAATATATTCAATCCGTTCGCGCATCTCCCGCGCAGCTTTGTTAGTAAAGGTAACGGCTAAGATATGCTCTGGATCTGCCTGACGATTGCGAATTAGATTGGCAATTCGATAAGTTAAAGCTCTAGTCTTACCCGAACCCGCCCCTGCAACTACTAACATCGGACCACAGTAATGCTCTACAGCAAGACGTTGTGAGGAATTAAGATGGCTGAGAAAATCGGTAGTCATTTTAAAAGGATGAGGGATGGGTGATCAAAGGTGAAGGGGTTAACCCAGACTGAATTTTATGTTAGCAATTATTGTTGATTCAATCTCGGAACTATTATTAAACGTTAATCTCCTCACCAGATATGCTCTAAAATAGCCCTACGCTAGAGTCTAGTCTCGTAATTACGGAAATAACCAGAATGAGTGTCGAAGCATATCTCCGCCAGAATCAAGAATCAATCACGCAAGAATGCCAGGCTATTAATAGCAAGACTTCTAAAGCGATTATTACTCTCAAAAAAGATGGTGAAGATTATATTTGTCAAGTAAGTACCGTCGAAGAATTTACCGCAGCTATCCCTAATAATAATTTCTTTAAAACCATGCGAGACAGTATCAGAACTGCTGTCGTCAATAAGATTATTCCGATTATCGTTTTTGAGAATCAGGAGGCAAGAATCATCAGTCTCCCTGATGAGTTTAAATATGAAAAGTAGTTTAATGAAGCCTGTAGTTAATTGACGATCGCCTGGAAATTGGTCTAGACATCTAGACTAAAATCTTTAGCTAGATTCTGCATGACTTGAAGCCATTTTTTTAAGATCATCAGCGGTAACACAACGGCGTTCGGAACAGTAAGCCATCAAGCTAACTCCATTAAGCATTTGAATCGTGCTAACCCTAACGCGAAAATCATCGGTTAAAAACCAGCACCTTTCTTGACCCTGATTATTATCGTAATCAGTATTAATAGTCAGAATTCCGTCTTCACCAAACCAATATCGACTGACTACAGGCAACCCGCTAACGTAACCTTTATCTCTAATTAGCTTACCGCTGCTTCCCGATTCATCGTCAGGAACGTCAATTAAAACCGCAGCGTAGTTAGGATTTGGCTCTTTTTCTTCAAGATTATCCTGCCAGCTAAAGCTCCCGCCACCTTTCGCCTGTTGCGGATCGATTCCCTGTAGCTCACAGGCTTGCTTAACTCGAGGATCGTCAGCTTCAATCACTTTCACAATCAGATTGGATACGCCAGATTCATCTGCTACCACATCAAAG
>JBCBEA010000153.1:0-8154 GCA_038529195.1 Cyanobacteria bacterium J06600_6 | reverse complement strand
ACTTAGTTTAAAATTCTCATCCCCCTTAATTTGACTGCATTTGACAACTTGTACTTTTTCTTAACTTGTCACCAATGACCATTGCCAAATTAACTCCTGTTTCATCTAGAAATACCAAATCTTTGGCGGGAACATCTTTAATTTCACCCCAGTATTGACAACGTTGGAGTTGTTTTTCTTTGGTATGTGCTTCGGTGGCTTTAAAAGTTTTTTTTTCTGGTTAGATTGAGTTTTTTAATTCCACGACTGATCGTTGAACTGCTAACTTTCAAATTAGTTTTTGCTTCGAGTCTTTGAGCTAGCTGAGGTAAAGTCGCATCATTATCTTCTTCGACTAAAGTAGTTAACACTTCTAGGTGTTCTAATTGTAAAAGTGGTTGATTTCCACCTTGATATGGCTTGGGCTCAATTGTACCTTCCGTCTGGTAACGCTTAAGAAGTCTCCTAACGCAATCTGGACTGACTTGAAAACGTTTTGCGCAGCACGTATGTGCAGATCGTCGTCTAGCGACGACTGGCAACGCTATCGCGTTGCGCGACGAATCGAACCCTCCTTATTTTCATAAGCCACGACTATTTTTTGGCGCAGGTCATTTGAATAAGGCTTCATTGAATGAAAAATTTGGATTGACTACTTCGTATAAATTATTGTGCTTATTATATCTGCATACCGCTGTAGTCCCCGCTATCTCGTCGAAAATGATAATACAGGAAAAGTTACAGGTCACAAAGCTGACTCTCTTTCGCCCACAGACAGTCGCGTGAGTAAAGAACAGCAGGAAATTCTACAAGACTTCCAGTCTGCTGTAAATATGACCGTCAAAGAATTAGCAGAATGGCTGCCAACCAAAGCCAGTAAGTCCGTTGGGCAAAAAGATGATGACGGCGAAGCTATTGGACACAAATCGGGCAAAAAAATTATCGATCTTCTAAATAGCAACGCTGATGATTATACGGAAGATGATTATAGCCACATGAAAAAGGTGATTAGCTATGTTCATCGACATTTAGCACAAAAGCCATCAGGAGATATCGAAAACAGTCGCTGGCGCTATTCTTTAATGAACTGGGGTAACGATCCGCTTAAGGAATAAAGTCGATTGGCGAGCAGTTATCCCAGAATTTACAACAGATCTTTAGATATTTTTTAAAAGATCTTATTTAGTCGTTAGCTGCATCATTCCCTGAGTAATTGCGGGAAATAGACGATTCAAGAAGGTCGGAATTTTTGCCGAACCGACAACGACTTCCGCTTGGGGATGTCTGACTGCATGCCAAACTGCCTTAGCAACATCTTCAGGTTGACTGACTAAAGGACTAGCAAGCATTTTCGTCATAGATTCGCGACGATTTGCTGACTCTTGTGGATCTTTATCTTTAAAAATCGAACGCTCCATAAAATCGCTATTAGTGACGCTAGGATGCACTCCCGAAGCGTGAATTCCCTGGGGTTCTAATTCTAAGCGCAGAGTTTCTGTTAACCCCGTAACTGCAAACTTGGTGGTGCAGTAAGCAGTCATATTCGGTAAAGGAACTTTGCCACCAAACGAACCAACGTTGATAATGTTTCCCTGCTGACGGGCAATAAAGTGAGGCAATAGGGCATTGATTGTGTAGATATAACCCCAGAGATTGACGTTAATAATCTTTTCCCAATCTTCGATAGTGGTTTCAGACATAGACGCACTCATGCAAATCCCCGCATTGTTAACCAGCACGTCAATTCCACCAAAATGTTCGATACCTTTGTCGATTAGAGCTTCCATTGCCGAGCGATCGCCTGTATCTGCGGGAATAGCAATTACTTGGCGGTTGAGCAACCTAATTTCTTCCGCAACAGCCTCTAATTTGTCTTCTGTACGTGCGGTAATAATTAGATCGTAGCCATTTTTAGCAAATAATATTGCCGTAGCCTTGCCGATTCCTTGAGATGCGCCAGTAATAAATGCAATAGACATATTTGAGGGATAAGGGATAAGGGATAAGGGATAAAGGATGAGGGATAAAGGATGAGGGATAAGGTTTGTCTACATTTGAACAAGCTGTTGGGTTTTAAGCTGTCTTATTTTTCTTACTCAAAGCCTTTTTGAAGATTTCAGGGGGATTAGTAAAGAGAATAATGCCTGCGATCGCAATGGAGACAATTAAAATAGCAGCTGTCCACAGAGGAAAAGTTAAACCCAAAATTGACAGGGAAACAGAACCGACTGCTTCAATAGTAGCGATAATAAAGTTACCAAATCCACCCGTAACGCCCGTAGAAGCCAGTCTAGTCAAACTAGCCAGCGTACCCGTTAGTCCTGCTGTTCCCCCACCGGCGATCGCCGCTAAAGTCCACTGTAAGACAGGATCGGTATGTCCAAGAGTAGCAGCCGTAATTACTGTTCCCACTCCTACGGCGATAGGAACTTGAATTGTGTCGAGCAAATTATCGACAAAGGGAATATAGTAGGCTGAGACTTCAAATAGAGTAGCAATGGCAAAGGCGATCGCTGCTTCTGTTGTTCCCATCCAGGCAAAACCTTCGGAAAGAGGGAAATGCCCATAAATAGCTGCCAAACTTAGAGCCAAAGGCGGAACAAAAACGCGAAAACCGCAGGCTGCACTGAGAGTTACCCCAAGACACAAGGCGATAATGACTTCCATTAGACTAAATAAATAAAATTAGAGTTTATAAACCCATCTTCTGATATCAATACATGAATAGCTGCTTAACTGGTTACTTTTGAGCAGAATTCTATCCCTAGGAAGATCTAGTCAGAAGTTTCAATCTATATGATGACTGATTACTGATGACTGATTACTCATATTTATTCCTGAACAAATTCAGCTAACCTTTTTACTCCTTCTTTAATCGTGTTCATATCAGTAGCATAGGAAAAACGAATACAGCTATCTGTACCAAAAGCCACGCCAGGAATAGCTGCAACCTTTTTTTGCTCTAACAAGTCTTGACAGAATTGCAAAGATCCTTTTCTCGTTTGAGAAATATCAACAAATAGATAAAAAGCGCCGTCAGGTTTGAGACAGCTTAGTTGAGGAATATCGTTAATTGCCTGGTGCATATAGCTACGACGTTGGGCAAAATCCTGGAGCATTTCTTGGACACATTCTTGAGAAGATTCTAGAGCGGCGATCGCGCCATATTGAGCAAAGGTGCAAACATTAGAGGTGCTGTGGCTTTGAATCCTAGTCATTGCCTGAACAATCTCTAACGGTGCTGCGGTATAACCTACGCGCCAGCCAGTCATGGAGTGACTTTTGGCAAAACCGCTACAGGTAATAGTGCGAGCAAAAATCTCGTCGTTAATCGAACCAATACTTAGATGTTGCGCATCATCATAAAGAATTCTCTCGTAGATCTCATCCGAGACAACGGCAATATCGCGATCGACTACCACTTCAGCCAAGGCTCTAATTTCATTGGGGGTGTAAACCATTCCCGTTGGATTAGAAGGAGAATTCAGAATAAATAGTTTTGTTTTAGCAGTGATTGCTGCTTCTAGCTGTTTTGGAGTAATCTTATAGTCGTTTTCCGCCAGAGTATCCACAATCACAGGCTTGCCGTTTGCCAGCTTGACCATTTCTGGATAGCTCAACCAATATGGTGCGGGAATAATTACCTCATCGCCATCGTTGATTGTTACCTGCATCAGATTAAACAGAGAAAACTTCCCGCCATTGGTGACAATGATATTTTCGGGCTGGTAGCTGAGATTATTGTCTTTCTGTAATTTATTGGCGATCGCTTTTCTGAGCGCCATTTCTCCCGCAGCAGCACCATAGCGAGTTTTTCCCTCATCAATTGCCGTTTTCGCAGCTTCACAAATATGTTTGGGGGTCGGAAAATCTGGTTCACCGGCACTAAAGCTACATACATCAATTCCTTCAGCTTTCATTGCCTTCGCTTTCGCAGAAATGGCTAAGGTGATTGAAGTCGATACATAGTTGGCTCTAGCTGCTAATTCCATTTAATTCAAACTCAAGATATACTTCGGTGTTGCACCCACCAGGTTATTCTCTAGTGTCGCAAAGACTAATTAGCTTAACCGAAATACTGGAACTTTTCTTTACATTTGTAGTAATTGTCAGTGAATCGAGATTTACTTTGCAAGAATGCTTGCATACTAGCGAAACAAGAAGCAACTTTAAATAGCTAGTGGTAACATTACTAGTCAAAAGCTCATAATATGCAGTTTATCTAGGTTTAATCGTGGCACAGGTAGTAGTTGAGAATGTTTATAAAAGCTACTCTCGCGGGAAGCTCAAGTCTAAGCAAGATAATCTGCTTAAAGATAAATCTAAGCAGGTTAATGTGCTGCGAGATATTAACTTTACCGTCGATGATGGTGAATTTTTAGTTTTAGTGGGTCCTTCTGGCTGCGGGAAAAGTACGCTGTTACGATTATTAGCCGGACTAGAAGAGTTAACAGGGGGCAATATTCAGATTGGCGATCGCACTGTCAACGATTTACCCCCCAAAGCCAGAAACATTGCCATGGTGTTTCAAAATTACGCTCTTTATCCGCACCTAAATGTTTATGACAACCTGGCTTTTGGTTTACGAAGAGATGCCAGTCAAGATAAAGTTAGCTCAAATTTGTTGGAAACGGCTTTAGTTGGCACAACTCGCTATTTGCCTCGCAAGATGCAGTACATGTCATCTAAAGAAAAAGAGGTGCGAGATAGGGTGCGCTACGTGGCAGATTTATTACAGATTAAACCCCTACTCTATCGTTTGCCAAAAGAATTATCGGGGGGACAAAAACAAAGGGTGGCATTGGGTAGAGCGATCGCCCGTAATCCCGACGTATTTTTGATGGATGAGCCGTTATCGAATCTGGATGCCAAACTACGTACCCAGACACGCGCGCAAATTGTCCAGCTACAGCGGCAGCTACAGACAACTACGGTATACGTCACCCACGATCAGACCGAAGCCATGACAATGGGCGATCGCATTGCGGTGATGAATAACGGACAAATTCAGCAGATTGCCCCGCCACTAGAAATATATGAGCGACCTGCCAATCGCTTTGTGGCAGAATTTATTGGTTCGCCACCGATGAATTTTTTACCAGTAGATTTAAGATCACCACTTCAATTAAGCAATCCCTATTTTTCCCTGCAACTTCCTCTTGATTGGCAATCAGCACTAGCAAAAAGCAGAGTCAAGTCGCTAATTTTGGGAATTCGACCCCAGCATTTATCTATCGACACACAAAAAGAGTCAAGCATCCAGATTGAGGTAGATTTAGTAGAGGCGTTGGGGAATGAAACCTATATCTCGGCTCACTTAGTGGCACAGCCAGATACTACCCTGACGGTATCTTTACCACCAGACAAACCTGTGAGAATTAACGATCGCCTTTGGCTGAGTATTAATATCAATAAAATCCATCTTTTTACAGTTGATGACGGACGGGCGATCGCTGTTCAATAACAGACAGAACCATATTCTGGGGTCTTGCCAATTATCGAGTCTCCACCAATAAGCATTAATAACTAGCCATGATTAAAACACCAGATTGGGTCAAGAATGCCGTTTTCTATCAAATTTTTCCCGATCGCTTTGCCAGATCTAAGTCAACTATTAAGGGACAGTGGCAGGCTTCTAAATACGAAGGTTGGGACGCAACACCCACCTATCAGGGATATAAAGGCGGAAATCTTTGGGGCGTAATCGATAAGCTTGACTATATTCAGGATTTGGGGGCAAATGCGATTTACTTCACGCCTATCTTTCAGTCGGCTTCCAACCATCGTTATCATACCCACGACTACTATCAGGTAGATCCGATGCTGGGGGGCAACGTTGCCTTTGATGCCCTGCTTAAAGCTGCTCACGAGCGCAATATTAAAGTCGTGCTTGATGGAGTATTCAATCATGCTAGCCGTGGCTTTTTCTTTTTTAACGATATCCTCGAAAATGGTCCTAATTCCCCTTGGCTAGACTGGTTTAAGGTTCATGGCTGGCCCGTTTCAGCTTATGACGGTAGCAAGCCTGCTAACTATGACGGCTGGATTGGCGATCGCGCTTTACCCGAATTTAATCATGATAATCCCCAGGTCAAGGAATATATCATGCAGATAGCCGAATACTGGCTGCACCAAGGCATCGACGGCTGGCGTTTGGATGTTCCTAACGAAGTTGATACGCCTGGCTTTTGGCAAGAATTTCGCGATCGCGTCAAGGCTGTAAACTCCGAAGCCTATATTGTTGGCGAGATTTGGGAAGATGCGACTCCTTGGCTAGACGGTACGCAGTTTGATGGTGTAATGAACTACCGCTTTGCCGAAGCGGCGATCGCTTTTGCAGGAGGAGATAAATACGATCCTGAATTTTGTCAGGGAGAATTACGACCCTATCCGCCTATTTCCGCAGCCGAATATGCAATTAAAATTGATGCCCTCCTCAAGCTCTACGATTGGGAGATCCAGCAGGCGCAGCTTAACCTGCTAGATAGTCACGATACCCCACGCATGTTGACTACGGTGGGTGAAGACAAAGATAGCTTTATGATGGCAAGTGTCTTATTAATGACTTTTCCTGGCGCGCCCAGCATTTTTTATGGTGATGAAGTGGGCTTACCTGGAGGCAAAGATCCAGACTGTCGGCGCGTCTTCCCCGAAGCCGATCAATGGGACGTGGAAATTCTCAAGAATTACAAAGAGTTAATTGCTTTACGTAACAACCATTCCGCCTTACGCACAGGAGAATATAAAACCCTCTTTGCTGACCACGACCTGTATGTTTTCGCCCGCACTTTAAACGAAGAGGAAGTTATCGTCGCGGTTAACGTTGGCACAGAAAAAGCGGACTCTACCTTTGTAGTAAGTGAATTAAAGACCGAACCTAGAAAGGTGGTCTACGGCTCGGGAAGACCAAACTGGGATACCACCTCTGAAGGCAGAAAACTAGAGCTAGTTGTACCCGCTAGAAGCAGCATTATTATTGCTTAAATCGCTTCTTTGTCCCCCAGCTATGGGGGAATTTGTCTGTTTATAATGTTATTGGTGAGTTCTCTACTGACTAAATATTTACAACATTAGTTGTGGATCTTGCTACCGTCTGGGCAAGACTTGAATCTGAGGGAGATTTGACTGCTTTGAAGTTGGTAGTGATAAAAATTATCAGAGATTTTTTATCGGATTAGTCAATTCAGTTAGATTTCAACTGTAATCGATACTTTTAGAATCTGCGGTTTTGTAATTTAAAGAATAAACAAAAAGCGATCGCAGAAAAAACTAGGCTTTAATTCTCAAAAATCTGTGCTGGCGTTAGTTCGAGTTCGGGAAACTGAGGTGACTTTAGCAGCGACTCACCTGAAAAGCTACCTACTTCTTGATAACTTCCTTCTAATAATTTTAGAACTAAAACCGTTTTGACATTTGGATCGATAATCCAATATTCGGGAATGGAACAGTTTTGGTACTGCGATGCAGCGTGGTCTTGGGGGTTTCCCCCATGAACGACTGCATCAAGAAGCGATCGCTTGGCGACATAATCTCGATTACGCTGCAATTCACCAGGACTTACGACTTCAACAACCAACAACGGCGGAGGCATGGTTAGGCGAATTGTATTGCGCTTTGCTAGCTGTTCGATATGTTCTTCGCGCAAAATAGTTAGATCGGGGTAGCGGTTTCTCGGTTCGCCATTTACTTCTAATTCCAATCCATGTCCCCTAACACGACGATGACCCACAAGAGTCGCAAAGTGAATTAAAAGAAAAGTAGCAATTTGCACATTGATTCCTGATTCTGGAGGCACTTCAATCAATTCTCCATTAAACAGTTCATATAGCTTATCCGTACCGTCGTCATAGGCAATATATTCTTCAAAGCTCTGAAACCGAGGTTTTACTACTTGGATCATTAGTCCTGATTAGCATTAGTTATTGTTTATTCTAATTTATGTTTTTGAATACAGGCGATCGCTTTTTATCTGTTATTGGCGATCGTAATTTGTTAATTGCTCAGACAACTAGGAAAATAAGACGAAAAAAATGAGTGACCATAACTAGCCACTCATCAATTCCTTAAATGCTATTAAATCTGTCTAAGACTTAAAAACTATACGGAAACAGTTGTTTTATTGCCAGTAGACAGTTCGCCTTTAGCATATTTAGCAGCAAAGTCGTCCAAGGAGAC
>JBCBEA010000152.1:0-8191 GCA_038529195.1 Cyanobacteria bacterium J06600_6 | reverse complement strand
CAAGATTTACGAGTAAGACAGTATGGCACTCACACCTGGAAACATCTTAATGATGAGTGGCGGATCGTACACGAACATTTAACTGCTGGTTGAATTCTTCTCTCTAGTACTCAACCTCTTTTTTAAATGCGATAGTTACGCGACGTAACGTTAAGAATACCAACAAATAGGTAAAATTATGAACACAACACTTAGCAACCAGAACATAGTCATCATCGGTGGAACATCGGGAATTGGACGAGCAGTAGCCAAACTCGTTGCCGAACAAGGCGCGAACCTGACTATTGCCAGTCGCTCTACAGAACGTTTAGTTAAAGCTGCAAAAGAAATTGGCGATCGCGTACAGATAGACACAATCGATACTTTAAACGAAGATTCAGTTAAAGAATTTTTTGCCCAGCGTAACGATATCGACCACATCATCAACTTTGCAGGAGATAGTATGAGTGGTGGCGTATTGGATGCCGATGTGACTACAGCCAGAAAAGCGATGGAAAGCAAATTTTGGGGACAGTTTTATGTCGGACGTTACGGCGGAGTCAAAATTAAGCCTAATGGTTCGCTAATTTTCACTGGCGGTTCGGGTCCTCGACCCCATCAAGCGATCGCAACCGTAGCAGCCAACACCGCTTTAATCGTACTAATTGAAGCATTAGCCAAAGAACTCGCGCCAGTTAGAGTTAACGCAATATCTCCCTATTACGTCAACACTCCCATGTGGTCGGGAATGGTAGATAAAGAACGACAAACACTATTTGATCACGTTGGCAAACAGCTTCCTATTGGTCGCGTGGCTGAAATTGAAGATATTGCTCCTGCATACCTAGATGTTCTTCAAAGTACATACATGACAGGAAATAACATTCCCATTAATGGTGGTGCACTGTTACAAACAATTGAGTAAGTAAAACATCTAAAAATAGGGAAGAGCGCGACTTAATGTCTCAATCGCTTTTCAAAGTCAACCATAACTCAACAGCATTATGAATACCATGACAAATCGAAATACAGAAACTAAAACAGGACTTAATTCCATGCAGATCGACCATGTAATGATAAGTGTCCCTAATTATCAAGAAACTCTTGAATGGTATCAAGATAAACTTAACGCCACGATTGAAAAAGAATGGACTGTAGATGAATTACCCGATTTGCAATTAGCCTATCTAAATGTCTCTGGCTTTCGTATTGAAGTTGTAGGAACTGCTAAAGCGCGATCGGGAATGCCAGACTTTAAAGACTTTGGCGAAGCATTGCGAACTACTGGCATTGGACACTTTTGTTTTCGAGTAGATAGCGTTGATGATGCGATCGCTGAATTAAACGAAAAAGGCGTACCGACATTTGTAGAAGCTGCTGATTACCCCAATGTTGGCGTGAGAGTAGGTTTTGTCAAAGACAATAACGGAAATGTAATTGAGTTCTCAGGTGCAATGAATTCTACGTATTAAATATCGCTGTTGATTCAGAAGCGTTTGTTTTTCTTCAATTTAAAAGACAAGAAGAGAAAGTAATACAGATAGACTTTTAAATTCGCAAATTGATTTAAATACTATTAGCAAGGAATTGGTCATGTCAGATAAACCAAATATTTTAGTTCTTGGTGCAACTGGCAAAGTTGGCGGGGAAGTAGTAAACCAACTGATAGACAACAAAGAGGTTAACGTTATTGCTGCTACTCGCTCTCCTAAAAAAGCCCAAGCATTTAAAGACAAGAGCATCGATAGCGTAGTTTTAGATCTAGATAAATCAGAAACTATTGCCTCTGCACTAGAAAATATAGACAGAGCACTGCTATTAACTGGCTATACCGTTGATATGCTCAGACAAAGTAAGCGGTTTCTTGATACTGCTAAACAACAAGGAGTTAATTACATAGTTCATATTGGCGCATCGACCGCGCCAACCAATGAGGTTGCTCACTGGGGATGGCATCAATTTATCGAAGCATATATCGAAAAACTCGACTTTAGTTACACTCACCTGCGTCCCGAAGCTTTCATGCAAAACTTGTTTGGCTTTGGTTGGCTGAATCAAGGGACAATTACTAACTTTATTGGCAATGCTCGCTGGAGTTGGATTGATTGTTACGACTTAGCTGCGGTGGTGGTAGAGACTCTACTGCATCCAGAAAAATACAACGGTCAAACTATACCCCTTGGCTATGATGCCAAAACAATGGATGAAGTAGCTGAAATCCTAACAGAAGTTGTGGGACAACCATTTAAAACAGAAGCTCATCTACCAAAAGAGTTTTTGAACAATGCTCTACAAGCAGGAACAGACGGTATTTATCCCAATGCCTATATGAATTGTGTGTACACTCAGTTCGAGTTAAACGTAGCCGATCGCATTCCCGAAGCCGACACAACCTTTGACAACTTTGAAGCCATAATAGGGCGTAAACCCAACACCTGGAAAGATTTTGCAGTCAATTATCGTCAACAATTAACTTACTAGAAAATTATGAACGAACAAAAAACAGCATTAATTACAGGAGCAAATCGTGGGATTGGTTTCGCGATCGCCAAAGGATTACTCAAGGCAGATTTTCAAGTAATTATTGGAGTGAGATCGCTAGAAAAAGGCAAGAAAGCAGCCGAACAGCTTAACTCGCCTCTAGTTAGTGTGATAGAAATTGATATTGCTGATGATGAGAGTATTGAGCAGGCTTTTGATGAGTTAAATGCCAAAATAGACCATCTTGACGTACTGGTTAATAATGCAGGTATCTATCCTGATAACGGTTTTAATATTCTGACTATCGATCGCGATTTGTTAACCAAGACTCTCAACGTAAATACTTTTGGAGCAATTAAAACAACCCAGATATTTTTGCCCTTGTTAGAAAAAGCCGATCAAGCGAGAGTTATAAACTATTCCAGCGGTTACGGACAACTAAATGGACTATCGGCTGGTGTACCTAGCTATTGCTTGTCTAAGCTAACTCTCAATGGTGCGACTATCATGTTAGCCGATGCTTTAGCCAATAAAGATATTACCGTTAACGCTGTCGATCCTGGTTGGGTAAGTTCCGATATGGGGGGAGAGAACGCACCGAGAACCGTCGAACAAGGTGCAGATACAGCGATTTGGCTAGCTACTGTCGATTCGGTTAAAGATAGTGGAAAACTTTTGCGCGATCGCAAAATTGCCTCTTTCTAATTCTAAAATGCTAAATTAATATGGCTTTTTAAAATTTGAATTTTATGGGATTAGCACTAAAAACGCTTCAAAAATGGTTTAGCTCTATTGATGCGAATCTACTTGCTGAGGATGTCATCTGGGAGGTTTCACCAGGTTATCCAGTTTCTCAATATCAATATTTTTCGCGTCAAGAGGTGTTAGAAAAGTTTTTTCCAGAACTTTCTTCACACTTTTCTGAATGGAGTGCAGAGCCAGAAACATTTATTGAGGCTGGAGATAAAGTAACAGTCAAAGGTCGCTATGTAGGACGCGTTAAGAAGTCAAACAACCCGATCAAGGTTGATTTTATCCATATTTGGACAGTACACGATGAGATTATAACGGAAGTGGTTTCTGTAGCTGATACCGCACAATTTACAAGACATGACTTATAAGAATCTTCATACTTGAATGTTTATAGTGAAAAGCCATAGCGCGATTGCGAAGCTAGCCAAAGGCATCGCAAAATTTTAAGCAGTCTTGACAAACTTTTAGATTTTAATGCTTGACATTGTGGTTTTATTTTAGATATATTGGTTACGTGCCGTAACGTTAAACTTTACTTTGAACTGATAGTTGCGTTACTCAACTAGAGATCGCCGAAGGCAGATCGAAAATAAATTTACCTATTCGCCTTCAATTAACCAACGTCCAACACATTGCTCTTTTTTATTTATTTGTTTTACTAGTCGTAACGTAAATTAAAAATATGAACACAACTACACAAACACCTCAAACATTTGCGATCGCCAACGAACTAACAGTTAACCGTTTAGGTTATGGTGCAATGCGCCTTTCAGGTCAACCAGGAAACTTTGGAGCTTATCCAGACTGGGAGGGAGGAGAACAGCTTTTACGTCGGGCGATCGAGCAGGGAGTAAACTTTATCGATACGGCAGAAGCTTATGGCGCAGGATTTAACGAACAACTCATTGCAGATGCTTTGTATCCCTATCCTCAAGATTTAGTCATCGCTACCAAAGGCGGAATTAACAAACCCGCACCAGACCAAATTCTGGCTGATGCCTCACCAGCATTTTTGAGAAGCGGTGTCGAAGGCAGTTTAAAAAGACTCAAGCTAGAGAAAATCGATTTATATCAGCTACATCGTCCCGATCCTAAAGTTCCCTTTGCCGAGTCTATCGGCGCATTGAAAGAACTTAGAGATGAAGGAAAGATTCGTCATCTTGGTTTGTCTAACGTTACTGTCGAACAAATCATAGAAGCGCGTCAGATTGTACCAATTGTTTCAGTGCAGAATAAATATAGCATCAGCGATCGCACATACCAAGATGTCTTAGATTACTGTACTAAAAACGATATAGCCTTCATCCCTCACGGTTCTTTGGGTGCACACCCTCTAAAACAAGGCTCACCGCTAGCTAATGCAGCGGGAGCGATCGCAGATATTGCCGTTAAGAAAGGCGTAAAACCCAATCAAATTGCTTTGGCATGGTTATTACACCGCGCACCAAACATCATCTTGATCCCAGGGACTACCACTATTGCTCATTTAGAAGAAAATATGGCTGCTAGCTCCATTACTCTTACTGACGAAGAAATTGGCTTATTAAATTAGACGCCAACATCTTGATTGAGACTTATTGAATTTGAGTATCCTGAAATGAAACCATGTCGATTTAAAGAAAAGGACTAGCAAATGTTATTCATGATTATCGAACGCTTTCAAGATAATGACATGTTGCCAATTTATCGGCGTGTTAGTGATGAAGGCAGAATGTTTCCTGAGGGTCTTAAATATATTGATAGCTGGGTAGAACCGAATTTTAGTAGATGTTTTCAGCTTATGGAATGCGATGACTTGCGCTTACTTCAAGAATGGATTTTAAGGTGGCGTGGTTCGGGAGTAACTTTTGAAATTGTTCCTATCGTCAGTAGTAAGGAAACTCAAGAACTTGTTACTCCATTACTCGATAAGTTGAATACATTTTAAATCTAAATTGCGAGACAGCGCGTTGCGGAGTTTCCCTCCGTTGTCCTAAAGGATACCGCTCTGCATATAGTGACTGTCGAGGGTGCAATCGCTCAAAATTAAAAAATAAACCAAAAACAAACATGAAATTTGCTCCTCATATCGGACTGAGTTCACCAGACGACTTCATGTTTCCTGCAAGTGCGGGAAATGACCCCATAGATCAAATTAAATTCATTGCAGACCAAGGATTTTCAGGGATCGAAGATAATTTTCTTAAGCTTCGTCCCGTGGAAGTACAAGAGAAAATCGGTACAGAATTAGCCAAGCACAATTTAGAAATGGGTTGTTTCGTTAATAACCTAATCTTTGACCGTCCAACTTTCGTTAGTGACTCGACCGACGCTAAAGAAGTTTTGCTGCAACAACTGCGGGAGACTATTGAAGTAGCCAAGCGGGTTAACGGTAAATATGCCACTGTTCTTTCTGGCATTTTAGATCCAAGTTTGGAAAGAGACTACCAGACAGCAAACATGATTGAAAATCTCAAATACTGTGCCGAACTAGCTGAATCTGCTGGCATAACTTTAGGCGTAGAAGCAATTACAGGTAAATGGTGGCAAGGAACTTTTGTGTCTACTATTCCTCATGCTTATTTAATTGTGAAAGCTGTTAATAGCCCAGCAGTTAAACTAGTTTTCGATACGTTTCAGGTACAAATGGAAACTGGCAACATTATCGAAAATATTGATCGCGTCTGGGATGAGATTGCCCTGTTTCAAATCGCCGATGCCCCAAAGAGAACCGAGCCAAATAGTGGAGAGATAAACTATACAGCCATCCTCAAGCATATTAAATCGAAAGGATATGACGGACTGATTGAGATGGAACATTCTGTTTCACAAGCGGGAAAAGCTGGAGAAGAAAAAGTGATAGAAATTTACGAAGGTTTCAAGAAATTGCCTTAAAGGATACCGCTTAGCATATAGGCGTTGCGACAGCAAACGGACAAAAAACAACGCTGGACGTATAATTAGAATTATTAAACTCAATTTTTTGATGGTTTACGAAGAGCTCTAAGACTTCCCCTCTTTGATTCTTTCTCAATATCAAAAGGGTAGATGCCATAAGGATTAACGTGTCCGTAACGAGTAGGAGACAAGCGATTAATATCCTCATCACTTATTTGATGTCCTTCACTTCGCAGTTGATTGATAGCAGCTTCCATGTAAATGGTGTTCCAAGTTACGACCGCATTGGTGATTAAATTCAAACAACTTGCTTGATTAGTCAATTCCTCTTCATGTCGCTGTCGGATAGCACCTTGATGAGCAAAAAAGAGAAACCGACGTAAATCGTGTAATCTTTCACCTTTATTTAGCTGACTGTTTATTTTTCGACGATAGGGCTGATTCATCAGATAGCGCAGAATAAAAATAGTTTTAATCATGCGCCCATATTCAGTAAATGAACTAACTAGTTCATTCTGTTGAGGAAAGGATTTGAGTTTGCTGATAAACAAGGAAGCCGTTACCCAGCCTAGCTTCAAAGAACCAGCTACTCGCAGCATATCATCCCATCGAGGAAGAATCTTATCGGTCTTGATCGCACCAGAGAGCAAAGATTCTATATGCTGATATTCAGACTTGCGATCGGCACGATATAAACGCTGACTGCCCAAATCTTTGATTCGAGGAGAAAACTGTAAGCCCAGTAAATCGAACATAGCAAAGACTAATTCTGTATACCCTGCTGTATCGGTAGTATGTTCCATGATGGGCAATTCCGTCTCATTATCAAGAATTTCATCCAGCACATAAGTCGAGTCGCGCATGGTAGAAATAGTTGGTTTGCTACCGTATTGAGAAAACTGGTCGCTCGTCCAACTGTAAAAACTCACCCCTTGTCCATAACCGAAATAACGAGGTAGAGAAACAGCCATACGGTTTTTAACCGAGACAGGAAATCGTTGTCCGTCAGAAGAAGAGAGAGTTCCACTACCCCAAATTTGACTCAATGGAAGATGATACTGGAAATTCACAATCTTGGTATTGGCAGCCTTAAGAGTAGATTCTCTAAGATACCAATTGTTACACCAAGCAAGCTGATGATAGGAAAGACTGGCTAATCGTGCCATCCTCTCCAGACCAATATTACAACCTTGAGCAATAATGGCAGCATACAAATAACGTTTGATGTCAGGGATGCGGTTTTCTGCATCTGCTGCGTGAACCAAAGCCTGACTAAACCCCGTCAAATTATCAATTTCAATGATCAGATTGGTAAGCTCAATCCAAGGTAAGCGTTCTCGAATCTGTTTTCTTAGTTGCTTCGTACTATCGGAGACTTCCTCTGCTTTAAGAGGCGAGACTACTAACTTGTCCTTTTCAATACGAACTTGCTCGTTATCTTGAAATGTGGCATCAAATTCAGATAGAAGCTGAGAAAATTCCTGCTTTTTAAGCTCTATGGTATTCATGGCTACGTCAGAAACCTGTATTTGCCTCAAGACTTCTGATTTCAGCTTTAACCACTGATTTTTGGGAATTAGATAACTTTCAGGATTGGCATATCTGCGACTATTATTGAGCCAAATATTTCCCGAACGTAGAGCGATTCTTAATTCCCACAGAGCGCAGAGTTCATAATATTTACGGACTATTTTACCCTCTTGGTTAATTACATATTCCGACCATCGCTTAGGCACAAATTTAATTCCCGCATTTGCTGGAGCTTTCCGTTTGCCTTGGAAATCTAGATCGCGGATAATTTTAATTGCTTCAATCAAATCATCAGGCTGTCGATTGGAACTAAAACTAAAAGCTGCTAAAAAAGTGGGAACAAATTGACGCAGATAACTATAGCGTAGGGCAAAGAAATCAAAGTAATCGTCTGCATGGGGACGGATTAAAGATTTACACTCAGCCATAGCAGTTGATAACTCTTCGGGAGTTACTTGGTCGTATATCTTTCCCCTCAACTCTTCATCCTGAATTTCTTCATCCAGAATTACCTGACTAATTTTAGACAGTAGCTTAATTTTTTGATTAAGAGATTGAGGCTCAATCTCTT
>JBCBEA010000151.1:0-8196 GCA_038529195.1 Cyanobacteria bacterium J06600_6 | reverse complement strand
GTTCTAGAGTCAC
The DNA here is from genome assembly GCA_038529195.1 of Cyanobacteria bacterium J06600_6. Classification (GTDB taxonomy): domain Bacteria; phylum Cyanobacteriota; class Cyanobacteriia; order Cyanobacteriales; family Xenococcaceae; genus Waterburya. Next base: position 8,183 of record JBCBEA010000151.1, on the reverse strand, counting down.
GTAGAGAGTGCAGTCAGTTAGATACGGATTTTCTAGAGTTCTGGTTGCAGTCTGAATAGCTAAGATTTCTGCATGAGCGGTAGGATCGTTGGTTCTCGTCTTACGGTTTGCTGCTGCTGCGAGTAAATTTTCCTGGCGATCAACAATTATTGCCCCAACTGGTACTTCACCTAAATCGCCTGCTGTTTGCGCCAAAGCGATCGCCTGTTCCATCCAACGACAGTGAGTTAAATAACCATCTCTGTCTAGCTGTCTCAGAATATTATTTTGCTGCGATCGCGTTTTTTTGAGCATTTATTTGAGCATGTAAATTGAGAATTCTAGTTCAATACTCCAGTCAAGTCTCCCACTATCTATAAAATTGCAGATCATCTAACTAGAGAAAAACATTAAACTAATCTTAAATAGAATCCACTTTAATCGTTACTTTTTTAATTATCTACCTATGAAACCTGCCGAAATATCTGCCGTTTTAGAACGTCTATTTAATAGTGAAGACATCAATCATGATGTTGAGGAAGCATGGCAGATCAGAAACTCACAGCTACATCTACTAGTTATTCTCTCAGAGGATCACAGCTGGTTGAGACTGCTATCGCCTATTGCTAGTGCAGATGAAGCTCAATCTCTATTACCCCAACTATTAGAAGATAACTTTGACCGCACTCAGGCAGTTCGTTATGCCCTCAATCAAAACGTGCTGTGGGGAGTATTCCATCATCGCCTCGAAAGTCTCGTAACGGAAGATTTAGAAAATGCGATCGCTTCTTTAGTTTCATTGGCAGAAAAAGGTCTATCTTCTTCCTTTAACCAGGTGATCGAAAAGCAAATTATGCAAATTGTCAAAGCAGCTAAAGCTCAAGGACAAAGCCTCGAATCAACTTATCAAACCATCGATCGCTTTTATCACGAAGGAGTTATGGGTGGTGTAGATCAAGATCCTGCTCAAAGAGAACAGTTCTTGGCAGCCTGGAAAGCGCAGTTAGAGCGCTTATGGTCGGAAGTTGAAGTTTAAGTAGTAGGTAGTAGGTAGTAGGTAGTAAGTGAGCAAGTTAATCAATGAGTGAGACGCGATCAACAACTAATATTCGACAGCAAGATTTGGTCGAAATCTTGGAGGCAGATTACGCCAGATTTCCTGAAAACCAAACCTATAGTATTTACGCCGAGGATGTTTATTTTAAAGATCCGCTGAATGAGTTTCGGGGAGTAAAGAAGTACAAGTCGATGATTAAGTTTCTCAGTACTTTCTTTGGCAAGATCCAAATGGACGTGCATGGAGTTACCGAACAGGAAAATTCGATTAGGACTGAGTGGACGCTACACATGACTTCGCCTTTGCCGTGGCAGCCACGCATATCTATTCCTGGCTGGAGTGAATTAGAAGTTAAGGATAATAAGATTGCCTCACACATTGATTATTGGCATATTTCTCCCTGGTCAGTTTTGCGCCAGAATTTCTTTTCGGACGAAAAAGCGTCACAATAAGTTAAGTAATGTAAATATATTTAATTCAAAATCGAAATTAAGAATGCGTGTAATTTTAATGACGGGTAAAGGCGGCGTGGGTAAAACCTCTGTTGCTGCTGCTACTGGTTTACGTTGTGCGGAACTAGGCTATAAAACTTTAGTTTTGAGTACAGATCCCGCTCACTCTTTAGCAGATAGTTTTGATTTGGAACTAGGACACGATCCTGTAGAGGTACGCCCTAATTTATGGGGTGCAGAGTTAGATGCCCTTAGAGAATTAGAAGGCAACTGGGGGGCGGTTAAACGCTATATTACTCAGGTCTTGCAGGCTAGAGGTTTGGACGGCGTGCAGGCGGAAGAATTGGCAATCTTACCAGGAATGGATGAGATTTTTGGTTTGGTAAGAATGAAGCGTCATTATGACGAAGGCGAATTTGATATCTTAATCATTGATTCTGCCCCGACAGGAACTGCTCTCAGACTGCTGAGTTTGCCTGAAGTTGGTGGTTGGTATATGAGACGTTTTTACAAGCCTTTACAGGGTATGTCTGCTGCCTTACGCCCGTTGGTTGAACCATTCTTTAAACCCCTGGCAGGTTTTTCTTTGCCCGATAATGAGGTGATGGATGCACCCTATGAATTCTACGAGCAGATCGAAGCCCTAGAAAAAGTTTTAACAGACAATACCAAGACTTCGGTACGTTTGGTGATGAACCCCGAAAAAATGGTGATCAAAGAATCTCTGCGCGCCCATGCCTATCTCAGTCTCTATAACGTGGCAACAGATATGGTGGTGGCAAACCGAGTAATTCCTGACGAAGTTAACGATCCCTTCTTCGAACGTTGGAAATCAAACCAGGATGTCTATAAGCAGGAAATATACGATAATTTTCATCCATTGCCCGTTAAAGAAGCTCCCCTCTTCCCCACGGAAATGTGCGGTATGGCAGCATTAGAAAAGCTCAAGGAAATCCTTTACCAAGACGAAGATCCGACTCAGGTTTACTACAAAGAAAATACGATTAAAATCAGCCAAGAAGCAGGTAATTACAGCCTAGAGCTTTATCTGCCAGGAATTCCTAAAGAGCAAATCCAGCTTAATAAAACTGGCGATGAGCTTAACGTCAGAATTGGTAATCACCGTCGTAATCTAGTCCTACCTCAAGCCTTGGCAGCTTTAGAGCCATCGGGGGCAAAAATGGAAGATGATTACCTGAAAATTAGCTTCAAAGATATGGCAGTGGTTTAGTTAAACTCTCTTTAACCGATAGCATAATCATGTAATTTTGTAGAGGCGAAATATTAATCGTCTCTACTCAAACTACCCGACCGTAATCTAATTTAATTAGGCGATCGCACTATTGGAAAATACTGTTTAAATGCGATCGCTCGTATATGTGAAATTAAAAAATGCTTTTGCATTTTTCTTGTCTATCAATATATTTATGCTCAACCAATCATTGATTGATTTGGTAATTTAAGTAAAAAAAGCGCAATCTCTAGAAATGCACCTCAATTTCTTATTGCTTTAGTCATCACAAAATGAACCAGCGCATTTTCCGGTACAGAACACACCAGAACAGATTCCTGTTTTGAAATTGTAAACAGTAAAATAATCAGAGTTACCGTTTGGCTCTGGAACATCTTTTGGTATCAAAAATGTTGCGATACCTCCAGACAAACCATTTGGATAAGTAAATTCATCTATGACAACATAGCCATCTGGATATTCGTATCCAATCTCAGGTCGAGTAACATCTTGCTCTGGATATAATTTTTGCTGTAGCTCTATCCAGGCTTGTAAATCTGATTCTGTCGCTTTGCGTATAACGCCTTTTTTCAATGCTGCTTCTACACCAGCTTGACCCGCTAAGGGAGCATTAGGGTCGTAAAAAGAGTCAACTGTTGTATCGTCGGAACTGTAAAGCTTCAAATCATCATCTTCGATAGATTTGCTAATCCAATTAGAAAAATAGATTTCTTCTACTGACTGTCCAAATAGCTTGTTTGATAAAGGATCTAGAATCTCGTATTGACCGTGTGTCATGTAAAAATGACCGCATTTTGCGCTGTTATTAAGAGTCGTATTTAAAATAGGAGTCTCATCTGGCAATCCCGCTACCGCTTGACGGTGAATACCACTAACTACTACCGCAACAATATCGGTATCCTTTGTCCATTGAATATTGTAGATAGTTGAGTCGTGTGAGCCTAGCATTAACACTACTGGCTTTGAAGGAGAGTTAACAACATAATTCATCTGATTTGCCATTTCGCCACTTTGGTCGATCTGAAAATTAAGTTCTCGCCCCCAGTTTCCTCCTGCTGCATAGACCACAAACTCATCAGGTAAGTCTAAGTTGGGAAAGGCACATTCATCAGAGACTTTATTTCCTTTACGTATTACTTCATCATCTTCATTTAGTTCTATTACTCTAGGAGTTTTCTACGCTATAGCTACAGGTATTAAGGCAATAGCTGATAGTAAGCTAAAAAAAAGTGTTCTTTTAATTGTTTGTATCAACATTTTGAAGATAACTAGAAAAATATAGATAAGCAGATAAATCTAAAGAATACAAAAAATGCTCTTGAAGCTTGTATGTCTCTCGATGTATTTAGAATCAGTTTGTCTTGTGTAAGTTCCAAGGCAATTTAAGCAAAAAAAATAGCCGAGGGGTTAACTCGGCTCGACTCAATTCTAAATTGTCAGATCTTGCGGGTTTTCTTTACCACTTAAGTAAATTAAACTGCTCCATGTCGATTGTGTCGCGGTTACGATAGATAGCCAGGACAATTGCCAAACCTACCGCTGCTTCCGCTGCTGCGACAGTAATTACAAATACCGTAAACACCTGTCCTCTAATATTCTCTGGGTCTAAATAATTAGAAAATCCCGCCAGGTTTAAGTTAACAGCATTGAGCATCAACTCAATAGACATTAAAACTCGTACCGCATTACGGCTTGTAATTAAGCCATAGATGCCGATACAAAATAGGGCTGCTGCCAATAGTAAGAAATATTCTAACTGCACTCTGCTTCTCTCTCCTTAAGTTTTAGATTATTTGTTTATCTATTTATTTATCGCGATCGCCACTTAAGCTAGCTAATTCCCGTGGACGCTCTGGTAAAGTCAGCTTTGTACTTACCGTGTCCTGACTTACAAGGGATTCGGGAATCAAATCTCGACGAGCGAGAATAATTGCACCCACCATTGCCATCAATAGCAATACAGACGCTAATTCAAACGGCAATAGATAGTCACTAAAGAAATGTTCTCCTAAAGCTACTGTTGTATCTTCTACAGCGATCGAAGTAGTATCTAATGACCAGGGTGTTGACAAGACCATTGTTCCCAACAGGGCAAATAGACCAAAACAGACTACGGCTGTAGCCACTTTGCGTATTTTTCGCCCAGGAAGCTCGGCATATTCTTCCTGCTTGTTAACCAGCATAATGGCAAATAAAATCAGGACGCTGACTGCACCCACGTAGACCAAAATCTGAGCTGCTGCGACAAAATCGGCGTTGAGCAGAATATATAAGCCAGAGATACTGATAAATACCCCTGCTAATAAGAAAGCAGAATGGACGATTTTAGGTAAAAGAACAACACCCAAGGCTGTCCCGATCATCATTAGTCCTAAAATGCCAAAAGAAACTATCTGTACCCCTTCAGCTAAATTCAATGTTTTTTCCTCTTGTTAAATAGTGTAATTTCTTTAATCGATGCTAATTATTAGCTTTCAGCTTTTGCTTCTTCTTTTGGTTTAGCAGCTTCAATTTCCTCAAGAATATCTTCAGGTCTTCTACCCGCACGCTGCGCTCCTTTAGGTAAACCGTGGGGTTCTACTTCGCCTTTGGGCAGATAAGCAAACTCTTTAAGGGGAGTAACCATCGGATCTTGAGTCACTTTGTAGGGTAAGCGCCCTAAAGCCACGCTGTCGTAGTTAAGCTCATGGCGATCGTAGGAAGCTAGTTCGTATTCTTCCGTCATTGACAGGCAGTTAGTGGGGCAGTACTCGACACAGTTACCACAGAAGATACAGACTCCAAAGTCGATACTGTAATGGTTGAGCTTTTTCTTTTTCGCTTTTTTATCAAATTCCCAATCAACTACAGGTAAATTGATCGGGCAGACACGAACACATACCTCACAGGCAATACACTTATCAAATTCGTAGTGAATTCGACCGCGATAACGCTCGGAAGGAACTAGTTTTTCGTAGGGATACTGTACGGTGACTGGGCGACGAGACATATGGTCGAAGGTGACAGATAGACCTTGACCGATATATTTAGCAGCCTGCCAACTTTCTTTGGCATAGTCCTGCACTTGTTTGAGGATATTAAACATGGCTGTTTCTCAATTTACTCTGATAAGTTGATGATTATAGGGATAGCTGCGGAAAAATATTAACCACCAAAAGCGACGGGAAAAGATAATTTTAGGGCAGCGGTTATTAATAGATTAGCTAAGGAAACCGGTAATAAAAACTTCCAGCCTAAATCTAGCAGTTGATCGATTCGTACACGGGGTACAGTCCAGCGCAACAGAATGGCGATAAAGACGAGAAAGTAAGCTTTAACCAGGGTCATAATGATACCCAAAGAGGCAGTTAATACTTGCAGCCAGGGGGTAGTTTCGGCAACGCCAATCCAGTCTGCCAAACGATCTAGAGGAATAAAGAATTCCCAACCACCCAGATAAAGAACCGCAAATACCAGGGCAGACAGCACGAGGTTGACGTATGAGCCGAGATAAAACAGAGCAAATTTCATGCCTGCATATTCTGTTTGATAACCTGCAACTAGTTCTTCTTCTGCTTCGGGCAAATCGAAGGGTAGACGCTCACATTCTGCTAGGGCTGCAATCCAGAAAATGATAAAGCCAACGGGCTGTCGCCAGATATTCCAGCCTAAAATGCCATAACCCGCCTGCTGGTTGACGATATCTACGGTGCTAAGGCTATTAGACATCATGACGATCGCCAATACGGATAGAGCGAGAGGAATTTCGTAGCTAATTGACTGGGCTGCTGCTCTCAATCCGCCCAACAGGGAGTACTTATTATTGGAAGAATAGCCCGCCATCAATAGACCAATCGGCGCAATACTAGATAGAGAAATCCAGATAAAGATACCAACGTTGAGATCTGTTACCACCAAATTTTGCCCAAAAGGTACGATGAGATAAGACAAAAATACGGGAACTACCACTAGGACAGGTCCAAGGGTAAACAGCCAGGGATCGGCTTTAGCAGGAATTACGTCTTCTTTAAATACTAATTTAATGCCGTCGGCAACAGGCTGCAATACGCCCAAAGGTCCTGCGTATTCTGGTCCCACACGTTGTTGAGCAGCAGCAGAGATTTTTCTCTCTAACCAAACTACCACCAAAACCCCAACGGTTGCGCCAATAATCATTAGCAACATTGGTAAAGGCAGCCAGATAGCTTTCGCTAAACCAGTGGGAAGCCCAAAATCCTGGAGAGTCTGGACAAAACTTCCTTGTAAATCGATTCCTGAATTCATATTTATATGTCGTATTGGATTAAGCTAATCTCAGACTATATCTAGAGTTTATACAATTTTCAACTAGTTATCATTGCTAGTATATCGCTGTCCGCTGTCCCATAAATCTCGAATTACTTATAAAAAACCATATTTAGCCTGATGATAACTACATCTAAACAAAAAGCCTGGTCGAAAGCGATCGCCCAACCAGCAACAGAATTTAAATTAACCCCCCTCGAAATTATTGAGGGTGAAATCCCCCAAGATCTGCGTGGCTCACTCTATCGCAATGGTCCTGGTAGGCTATCTAGGGGGCAACAGCGCACTGGACACTGGTTCGACGGTGATGGGGCTGTTTTGGGTGTTCATTTTACGGATACAGGAGTATCTGGGGTATATCGCTATGTGCAGACGGCAGGATATCTTGACGAGCAGCAAAAAGACGCTTATATCTATCCTAACTATGGCATGACGGCAGCAGGAGCATTTTGGAATAATTGGCTGAAATCAATTAAAAATGCAGCAAATACTTCAGTTTTGGCTTTAGGCGATCGCCTTTTGACTCTTTGGGAAGGGGGTAAGCCTCATGCTTTGGATCTGGAGACGTTAGAAACTATTGGTATAGATAATCTTTCTGCCTTGAGCGAGAAGCAACCTTTTTCCGCCCATCCAAAAGTAGACCCCGTGACAGGCAATATTTTTAACTATGGTGTGGGTGTAGGAGCAAACGCCGTATTAAATATCTATCGTTGCGATCCGACAGGAAAAGTAGTCCAGCAAAGTGAATATACTCTGTCTGGATTACCGATGATTCACGACTTTTGTTTTGCAGGGCAGTATCTGATTTTTTTAGTTTCTCCCGTGCGAGTTAGTCTGCTACCCGTAGTATCGACGCAGAAAAGCTATAGCGAATCTCTAGAATGGAAGCCCGAACTAGAGACAGAAATTCTGATCTTTGATCGCGACAGTCTATCGTTAGTCAGCAAAGGTAAAACCGATCCCTGGTTTCAATGGCATTTCGCTAACGGTTATGTAGATAGCGACGGCAATGTTGTCACAGAATTTACTCGCTATGAAGACTTTGCTACCAATCAATATCTAAAGGAAGTAGCTTCTGGATCTACGAAAACTAAAGCCCCTGGAACTCTCTGGTCATTAACCATCGACCCAAAAACGGCAAAGGTAATTAGTAACCAGC
>JBCBEA010000150.1:0-8229 GCA_038529195.1 Cyanobacteria bacterium J06600_6 | reverse complement strand
AGGAACGGCATATCAAGCAGTCTTACTTGGTTTAACTACAACTATTACCCATACGATTGGTGTCTTTATATTTGGCGCGATCGCCCTGTTTGCATCAGAGTACATTTTACCAGAGCAATTATATCCAGTTTTGAATTTAATTAGTGGTTTAACTATTTGTAGCGTGGGGTTTTGGCTGCTGCTGCGTCGATTAAGTCCTCAAGATAAACATCATCACCATCATCCTGCTTCTAATTTTTCTAATCCATCAACCATTGCTCTGGGAATTGCGGGTGGTTTAGTTCCTTGTCCTTCTGCACTGGTAATGTTACTCGCTGCAATTTCACTGAACCAAATCACTTATGGATTGTTTCTAGTCTGCGGTTTAAGTCTTGGTTTGGCATCGGTCTTAATTACTCTGGGGTTAATTGCAGTTTATGCCAGACAATGGTTAGAAAAGTTGCCTTTAAATGGAGTATTTGTGCAACGTATGCCTATTTTTAGTGCTGCGATGGTAGTCTGTATTGGCATTGGATTAACTGTATTGTCTCTGGTTTAAAAATTTTAATTGGCTAAAGGTAAAGGGTACTGCCGATATGACTCCTGAAAAATTACACTTGTATGTTAAAAGTAAACACAATCGAACAAACAGCCCTCGATTATCTCCTGTCTAATCTGGAAGTACTTCCAGAACATCGGCAATTATTTGAGGTTGTAGGTGCAACCTGTTTTGATAATAATGATTGGATGATTAACATTAGTATTGTCGGTTTGGTAGGTAAATATTGGAATGTTTTTGTTGATGGCAATACGGGAAAGATTTCACCAGACTGTGAGTTTAATACAGACTGCCAAGACTTAAATGAACCCCATCAATATTCCCATCTACCCGATTATTTAAACCAATTGCTCGATCGCCTGACGCTCCAAATTCTTAGATAACCTGAGTTTGGGATAAGAAAAGGGACAGGTAGTAAGCTGATAATAGTGACAAATCCAGCCAACCTGCCCTATGTTAAATGGCAGATCAGAACGATCGACTCAAAAAAATTTCTCAAACTCCAAATCGAGTTAAGGATAATTCGAGAGAAAAACAGCGATCGTCATCGGTTTTTCTAAGTTACTTGACACCTATTAAAAAAATGCTACATTAAGGTTATATTGCAGCAAAGTTTTTTCACAATGAAAACCGCATTTGTCCTTACTACAACTACCACCACAACCACCCAAACGGGAGGGTTATAAGGCACTGCGCTGAAATTAGTCTTATTACTTTGATTGCCCTCCAGACGAACTCTGGGGGGTAATGTTTTTTCAATATCTATATCTAAAAAATCACTAAGAATGTACGTGTTACTAACAATACCTTTGGCAATCGATACCACTACCAAAACCACAACCATTACGCCTAGAGGGACGTGACGCTCGATTGCGCTCGGTAATTTTTCCGTCCCTCCAAACTTGGCTTGGAGGGTTTTTTATTGCTTTATTACTCATGTATTAGGAGAAACTAAAATGTTGGATCATCGCGAACTTGCAAGAAATATGGACTTATTTCACTTTGAGGAGCATAGTCCAGGAATGGTGTTTTGGCATCCACAGGGGCTACGGCTTCTTCGCAGCATTGAAGACTTCATGCGACAAGTTTATCAAGCTCGCGAATTTGAAGAAGTGCGATCGCCTGTTGTCCTTAATCGCTCCTTATGGGAACGTTCGAGACACTGGGAAAAATTTCGCCAAGGGATGTTTGTTGTCGGTAGCGTCAAGGCAGATGCAGATATAGATGAATCAGCCTTATCTGTCATCGAACCAAACTATGCTTTGAAACCTATGTCATGTCCCGCCCATATTGCTATTTATCAGTCCCACAAACGCAGCTATCGAGAAATTCCGATGCGATTGATGGAGTTTGGTATCTGTCATCGCAATGAACTGTCTGGCACTTTATCGGGATGTATGCGACTGCGACAATTTGTACAGGATGATGCCCATATTTTTTGCCGAGAATCTGACGTACAGAGTGAAATTAGCAATTTCCTCAACATGGTAGAGCAGGTTTATGCTGCTTTTGGTTACGAAGGATTTTCGCTGCAAATTTCTCTTAGACCCTCGCAGCGAATGGGTGAGGATATCCTATGGGATCGGGCTGAATCCCTGTTAATCCAAGCAGTTGAGTCTCTGGGACAAAGCTATAAACTAGCTCCGAATGAAGGAGCATTCTATGGACCCAAGCTCGAAATTAGTTTGCAAGATCGGTTGGGGCGTTCGTGGCAGTGTGGCACAATCCAAGTCGATTTTAATCTCCCTCAACGGTTTGAGTTGGCTTTTGTAAATGAATTGGGGGAATTGGAGCGTCCTGTTATGCTGCACCAAGCAATTTTGGGTTCGTTTGAGCGTTGGATTGGTATTTTGTTAGAGCATCATGGTGGTTCTGTTCCTGTTTGGTTTGCCCCTACTCAAGTCGCAGTCGCTACTATTTCCGATAAAGCATCTGCCTGGGCGGAAGATATTTTTAAACGACTCAGGGAACTGGGGGTTAGAGTGGAACTTCACGACCAAGATCGTACAATCGGCAAAAAAATTCGCGAACTATCTAAACGCAAAATTCCTATGATTGCTATTGTTGGCGAGCAGGAAGCCATGAGTCAAAGGCTAAATCTTCGCTGTTTAGGTGCTAAAAAACAACAAGAAATGAGCCTAGCTGAACTTGAGGATAAGTTAGCAAATCTATCCATGTCTTAGGGAGCTTAATTTCTCGATCGCTACAAACTGAATATATGCGATCTAAGGATAATATTACGGCGGAGCTTAAGTTGTTAGTCTTTAGTTATTAGTTTTAGATTAAATTCAGTTATGTGCTAGAAATCAGAACTAGCTTATTTATCCTTATCGCTTTCATTTTTGGGTGGTATGGGATCGTAGCCTCCTGGATGAAAAGGATGACAGCGAGCAATACGAGTTACCGCAAGCCAACCACCTTTAATCGTTCCATAGGTTGCGATCGCTTCAATAGCATAGCTCGAACAAGTAGGCTGAAAGCGACAAGTAGGAGGAAATAAAGGCGATATAAACTGACGATAGCCTTTAATTAACCAGATAATGGGGGTTTTCATAATGTATTAACTAATTTTTGAATTAGAACTATTGCATAGTTTTACTTAGGCAAGCGTGAAATCGACTACCCTCTAAGCTTAAGCATTTCTCTGATGATCGAGGCAGGATCTACATAGCTGCCGTTATGTTTAAGTACCCAATGCAAATGAGGTCCTGTAGTTCGACCTGTCATGCCCACGCGACCGATTTTGGCACCTGTAGGAACGCTTTGTCCTTGGGCTATCTGGATTCCGCCTTGGCGATCGACAATAGTAGGAATTCCATCTATACTTTCTACCCCACCAATAAGGTGACAGTAAATATGTTGCCATGCTCCTGATTCCACCTTTACATATGTACCACAAGCATTATCTTGACCTACTGTAACTACCTTGCCAGCCCACCAATTACGAACGTAGCTACCTAAGGGAGCGGCTAAGTCTAAGCCATTATGAAAGTGGAATTTTCCAGTAATTGGGTGGCGACGATGACCAAAAGCCGAAGTGTAAGACTGAAAGTTTTCTACAGGAAAATAGGCATTTGCCCAAGAAGATGTTGATGTTTCAGTACTCGCCACTTTTAGTGTTGGAGCTTCTTGTGCTGAAAGCAGGGAGCTATTGTGTTGAGTAAACTCCAAATTGGAAATTCCCCAAAAGCATAGTATTCCGAAAAGACCCTCCACAATTAAACGAATAGATCTATATTTCAATATCAAGTACATATAAAGTGTTAATAATTAAATTTAAGACTATCTCTGTATAATCACGATCGAGCAAACTAGGATAGTCCTGGCTGCGTGACACATTTTTTGATGATTAAATCTTGGACATTTGACCTTCTACCATATTGCTAGAGAGTATTGAGATTAGGTTCTTTGTCGGTAATAACTCTTCAGGTTTTAAAAACTCCTCTGATATTCGCGAGAACAAGGTTACAAAGATTTGTAAGATGTTGTTCAAATTGCCCAGGGAAGCTGAGTTGATTGACTGACACTGATAATGATAATCGTTATCAGTGTCAGTGTCAGTGCTTACGATAACATGATTTCGACCGAGGTTATTCTTGAATTTGCTAAAAGCTATATTTGACAGTAACTATATTGATTTATTTTCTCGAAGTAATTCAAAAGTCGATTATGCAAAGACAAAGTAAGCAAAAACTCAGATAGATGGCAGATCGGTAAGTTATCATTTGATTTCTTGAAGGTTAGTTCGTAGTTTTTTGAAGTATTTAATCAAGGGTGCGTGAAATAAAAGGGGTAGTGTATGGCTAGAAAAATTTTGATTAAGAATGCCCAGTTAGTCAATGAAGGTCGGGTATTCTCATCTGATGTACGTATTTGTAATGAACGAATAGAAAAAATTTCTGGATCGATAACCCCCTCTGGGAGTGAAGAGGTAGTTGATGCATCTGGGTTTTACCTACTGCCTGGAATGATTGACGATCAGGTGCATTTTCGCGAGCCTGGTCTAACTCATAAAGGTAATATTGCCAGCGAGTCTCGTGCTGCTGTGGCTGGTGGTATTACAAGTTTTATGGAAATGCCTAATGTAAACCCCTCCACAACGACTATTGAGGCTCTAGAGGATAAATATGAAATCGCTCGGAAAAGTTCTATTGCGAACTATGCGTTTTATTTAGGTGCCACGGAAAATAATATTGAAGAAATCAAACGCCTCGATCCAAGTAAACATTGTGGCGTTAAAGTTTTCATGGGTGCTTCAACAGGTAACTTGTTGGTTGAAGATCGAGCGGCACTTGAGGATATTTTTCGGGAGGCACCGACATTAATTGTCACTCACTGTGAAAGTGGTCCAGTTATCGCTAAAAACCTGGCTCGTGTTGAAGCGTTAAATCGCCCTATTGTTATTACCGATCATCCAGTTATTCGCGATGCTGAAGCTTGTTTTGCCTCATCGTCTTTAGCAGTGGATTTAGCCAAGCGTCATGGCAGTCAGTTACACGTTTTACACATTACCACCGCCAAAGAATTAAGTTTATTCGATCCCGATCCGATTTCTAGTAAGTCCATTACCGCCGAAGTATGCGTTCATCATTTGTGGTTTAGCGATCGGGATTATGGAAAACTTGGGAACTCGATCAAGTGTAATCCAGCCATTAAAGCAGTCGAAGATCGCGCCGCCTTAATTCAAGCTTTGCACGAAGATCGTATTGATATCATTGCTACCGATCATGCACCCCACACTTGGGAAGAAAAGCAGATGGATTATCCAAAAGCTCCTGCTGGTTTGCCTTTAGTACAGCATGCTTTACTAACTCTCTTTGAACAAGTAACTCATAAACGCATATCTCTTGCTCAGCTAGTTGAAAAAACCGCTCATAATCCCGCTATTCGATATGGTGTAATCGATAGGGGTTACATTCGTGAAGGGTATTTTGCTGATTTGGTATTGGTCGATAGGTCAACACCTTTTACGGTGACACCTGAGAATATCTTTTACCATTGCAGTTGGTCTCCTTTTATGGGCTATAGATTTAGTTCCAGCATTGTAAGTACTTGGGTTAATGGTCAATTAGTGTTTGATGGTCAAAAACTAATTGAGTGTCCAGGAGTCTCAAAACGTTTGGAATTTAAGGGCGTGAGATAGATATTTTTTTGATAACGAGGAAAAACGGAGTAGTTAAAGAAACTAGGCGTTACACTACTAGATTGGCATATCAATTAGCTTGACAATATCATTTTCAGACAAGTCTATTGAGGATTAACTGAGAAATTAGCTTCTATTCATTTCATTCTTACAACTATGAAAATTAAGCGTACTCTTATTGTCGGGGGGACACACGGCAATGAGCTTACAGGAATTTATCTGGTAAAAAAATTTGAACGTGAGCCTCAGTTAATCCAGAGGGAAGGCTTTGAGACTTGTACTTTACTAGCTAACGAGAAAGCATATGAAATTGGAAAACGATATGTTGACACCGATCTAAATCGTTGTTTTCAACCCTCCTGTTTGAACAATCTCAAACTCTCAAGTTACGAAGCACAAAGAGCTAAAGTGATACACCACACCTTTGGGACTGGAGGCAATCGACCAGCCGATCTAGTTGTTGATTTACACAGCACAACATCCAACATGGGATTAACAATTATTCTGGCAAGTAAGAAACTATTTAACTTACAACTAGCAGCTTATCTTTGTGATGTAAATCCAAAGGTTAAAGTACTTTTCTCAGCACCTAAAACTCTAGAAAATCTTTGTTATTTACACTCTATTAGTGAATTTGGTTGCACCATCGAAGTTGGTCCTATTGCTCAAGGAATATTAGATGCTCGTTTATTCCAGCAAACTGAAAAACTTGTCCATGAAATTCTTGATTATGTACAAGCCTATAACCAAGGAGTGCCACCCCAAGTAAGAGATCCACTTACGGTTTATCAAAGTATTAATGTTCTTGATTTTCCGAGAAATAAGGATGGAGAAATTCGGGGCACGATCCATCCTCGACTGCAATTTGCAGATTATAAGCCGATCCATCCTGGAGAACCAATATTTTTAACCTTTGATGGAGAGGAGATTGTTTATGAAGGTAAGGAGGTTTTAATTCCAGTGTTCCTTAACGAATCTGCTTACTACGAGAAAGGTGTTGCGATGTTAATGACTCGTCCTGAAAATTTTAGTACCAAGCACAGCAGGTAAGCATTTATCCTCTGAATCAAGAGAAGGTTTGATAGTTTGCTTTCCATTGATATTTTATAAAGGTATTTAACAACAAATCGATATTTTTATGTTAAATTACTTTGATAATGATTATCATTTTCATTTCATCCCGCTCAACCTTCCAAGGTGACTTGCTTTGGGGTTAAAGATAAAAAGGTTGCAGGAAAAGTCCGAGATCCACTATTGACATTCCCCCTATGCTAAGTATTGAAACTTCAAAACCCCAGTTAAAGAATTCATTCCTCCAACGGCTCCATAGTCCAGAGCGTCCAACGCTTATCTTTGATGGCGCAATGGGAACTAACATCCAATCCCAAAACTTGACCGCTGAAGATTTTGGTGGGGCGGAATATGAAGGTTGCAATGAATACTTAGTAGTCACCAAGCCAGAAGCAGTAGCGAAAGTCCATCGTGATTTTCTCGCTGCGGGGGCAGATGTTATCGAGACCGATAGCTTTGGCTCTAGCCCATTGGTACTAGCAGAGTACGATTTAGGAGATCGCGCCTACGAGCTAAGTAGAAAGGCGGCAGAGTTGGCGCGCAGTTGTGCGGATGAGTTGGCAACTCCCGAAAAACCAAGATTTGTTGCGGGTTCTATCGGTCCAGGAACCAAGCTACCCACCCTCGGTCATATTACTTATGATGAATTGAAAGCGAGCTTCATGGTGCAAGCAGAAGGTCTCTATGATGGAGGAGCCGATCTTTTCATCGTGGAAACCTGTCAAGATGTTCTGCAAATTAAGGCAGCATTGAGTGCGTTTGAGGCGGTGTTTGCGAAAAAGGGTTCGCGACTACCCTTAATGGTATCCGTGACGATGGAAATCCAGGGAACTATGTTGGTAGGGACGGATATCTCTGGGGTACTGGCAATTTTAGAACCTTTTCCCATCGATATTTTGGGTCTAAATTGTGCGACAGGTCCCAATTTGATGACTCCTCACATCAAGTATCTGTCAGAAAATTCACCATTCCCCATTTCCTGTATTCCCAATGCGGGGATACCAGAAAATATTGGCGGTCAGGCGCATTATAAAATGACCCCCCTGGAATTTAAAACTTCCATGTCTGAGTTTATTGGGAAGTATGGAGTTCAAATTGTCGGTGGCTGCTGCGGTACGCGCCCAGCACATATCAGAGCTTTAGCCGATGCTGTGGAACAGACACCACGAAAAGAGCGTTCGGTGCGAACCAATGCCGTGGGAGAGATTCGATCGCCCCTTTCTTATACTCCAGCAGCAGCTTCGATTTATTCCGCTCAAACATATCAACAGGATAATTCTTTTCTAATCGTTGGCGAGCGATTAAATGCCAGTGGTTCTAGAAAAGTTCGCAAGCTATTGAATGAAGATGATTGGGATGGATTATTGGCGATCGCCAAATCCCAGGTCAAGGAAGGGGCACACATGCTGGATGTAAACGTGGATTACGTCGGGCGTGATGGAGAACGGGATATGCGAGAGCTAGTATCGCGACTGGT
>JBCBEA010000149.1:0-8253 GCA_038529195.1 Cyanobacteria bacterium J06600_6 | reverse complement strand
AAGAGCTAAACCTTCTCTGGACTTGTCTCCGTTCCCCGCTTGACAAACAATATACCGCCTTAACTTGTCACCAATGGGTAATGGTTATAAAAACACTGGCATATGGTTTATTAATTACGGCATTAGGATTAATTGGCTACTTCGCTACGGGACAGGTAAGCAAAACAGCTTTGATACCCTGTGTTTTTGGCTTACCTGTAATACTTCTAGCAATATTTACCGCAATTAAACCAGGAATCAGCAAACAAACTACCATTGCAGCTTTAATTATTGCTTTATTGGCGTTTGGAGGTACTGTCGCTGGCTTGAGCAAACTTGCCGTGCTGCTAACGGGGGGAGAAATAGAACGACCGATCGCCATTATTGTCCAGAGTATTATGGCGATCGCATCTTTAGTTTATGTGACAAGCTCTGGACTTAGTTTATATGGTCAAAAATCAAGATAGACTATCATTGATTGTTCCTATCTCAATCGGGTTCAACCATTATTCAAACTAGTATTACCTCCATGAACGGTCTTAACCCACTTGAGACGTTTGGGGCGAAAAGACATTCTAGCAGTGACGCTAAACATAACTACCTGCCAGTGCAGCATGTAGATTAGACCCCACAAAGACTGACCCGTAATTCTCAACAGGTCGGCAAAGCTGACAGAATCGTTAGCAGTTTTTTGCACCCGCAGCAGACCCCGAAACATTCCCAGAAAGCCCCAGGCAAACAGCAGAGCAGTAACGGGACTGAGGATTGGTAAACGATGACGGGCGATCGCCATAATGCCGTCGGGAACATTGGCAGCAGGAACAATATATTGCAGCAGCATCCAGCAGAGTAGATCAATCCGCTTGCCAAAACCCATTGGGGTACGGAAAATATAGCGCCAGTAGTCTAGATATCTTTGATAGCCACCTTCTGCCCAGCGGTTGCGCTGATGCCAGAGAGAGGAAGCCTTTGTAACTCCTTCCTCAAGTACAGGGGGGGCAATTAGAAAGCCAATTTTCCAGCTATCTAGATGTAAACGGACGGTAAGGTCTAAATCATCGGTAATCGTTTCTTCGTTCCAACCACCACAGCTATGTAAGGCTGTACGACTAACAAACTGACCGTTCCCTCTTAATTCGCCAATTCCACCGACGGCAATGCGTTGCTGTTGAACATAGCTATCTAAAGCCATTTCTGTCGCCTGTCCCTTAGTCCATAAATTCTCGTTCGCATTCACGATCGCCTTGCGGACCTGAACTGCACCCATTTTCTCGTTATCAAACAGCGGTACAACTCTCCGTAACAGATCGGCGGATACTTTGGCATCTGCATCAAATACGCCAATCAAATCGCCGAAGGTTTGGGGAATTACCTGATTTAACGCCCCTGATTTTCCTCCCCCAGCATTGGCAGCACGATGGACTACTTTTAATTGGGGATATTCAATTGCCAAACGGTCTAAAATTGCCGGAGTATTATCCGTACTGCGATCGTCGATCGCCCAAACTTCATAGCGGTCGCGAGGATAGTCTAGACTACAGAGCATTGCCACCAAGTTACTAATCACAACTTCTTCATTTTTCGCAGCCACCAGCAGAGAAACTTTGGGTGCATCTGCCAGCCTCTCAGGCTCTAAGACAGTCGGAATCGGATCGGCTTTGACCAATAGATAGCGCAGTATTTGTATTCCTGCTAAAAAAGCAAAAGCACATACAAGCCAAATCCCCCAGCTAACTAGATGTAAGGCAATAACTATCAGCCAAACTGTGCTTAAAAGTAAGGCAGCCTTGCGCCTGCGCCCAGCCAAACCCTGAAAAAAGTCCTCTCGAAATTCTGATTCGGCAGCTTCTGGATCTGACAACTCAGACAAAAGAGAATTAAGAGGATCTAAATCGGATTCTGATTTTTCTTTTGACCAATAATTCTCTGTCATAATTATGCTTTTAAATCTGCGCTGTGCTGCCAAAATTTAGACGGTTGCAGCCTAGACTGCCCGCTTCGTAACTACATCATTGTTAGTGGCGATGGTTCAATTCTAGCTATAATTGTAAACTTTCTTGGCTAAATTTTAATTAATTCAGGTCTTAAAGGAATGAATTATTGGTTCTCTGGCAGGTTTTTGGTTAAAGTTAAAGGCGGGGATAGTTTAATTTTTATAAATTTACTTAAAGTTATAACAACATGACGATCGGCAGTTGGGTGATGGGGTTAGCGATCGCTTTAGCCTCAATCTTGTGGGTAGAGCTAATCAGAGATTTGTATCATGCTTTGTCTCACCTTTGGCAACCTCTATACCGTCTACACGTCTGGCATCACAAGGTGTTTCGACGAGATCTTTCCGTGATTAGCGAGACAGTTTATCGTCAGGCTCACTGGTACAACGATGTTCCCGAATCTCTAGTAATGCTAACCCTGAGTGTTTTGCCCTGGCAGCTGACCCGCAGTTGGGACTTTACTCCTCAATGGGCGGTCTGGACGGGTTCTCTCTACACCTTGGCATTTCTCTTGGGAGCGATCGCTCGTGGTTTGGGTATTCCTTTGGTCGATGAACTGACGGATGTAACCCATAGACCAGGAGAATTTACGAACTTACCCGCTCGCTGGTTTGTCAACCGCCCCTATCATTGGCGACATCATTTTGATAACCAGGATGCTTACTTTTCTGGCACTCTAACCCTAGTAGATAAGGTTATGGGTACGGCTTTATCTCTCAAAAATAAGCGGATTGCCGTTACTGGTGCATCAGGAACTTTAGGAACAGCCCTGCTAACCCAGCTTCACCTAGCAGGGGCAAAAGTTACTGCCCTCACATCTTCACAAACAGAAATTGAGCTAGATATAAAAGGTAAAAAAGTCCCAGTCAAGACCGTAGCTTGGCAGACAGGACAAGAATCAGAATTACTCACTCAACTGGCTAAGACAGATATTTTACTGCTTAATCATGGGGTAAACGTCTACGGTCATCGAGATCAGTCGGCGATCGCCAAATCCTATGAAATTAATACCTTTTCCAGCCTAAGGTTGATGGATCTATTTTTTACGACCTTCAAAAGCGATCGCGATTTAGTTCGGAAAGAAGTTTGGGTCAACACCTCAGAAGCAGAGGTGAATCCAGCTTTTAGTCCCCTCTATGAACTCAGTAAGAGAGCGATGGGCGAACTGGTAACTTTACGCCGTATAGATGCGCCCTGTGTTGTACGGAAACTCATCCTCGGTCCTTTTAAAAGTCAGCTCAATCCCGTCGGAGTAATGTCTCCTGACTGGGTCGCCAAACAGATCGTCAATCTAGCTAAAAGAGACGTGCGTAATATTATTGTCACGATTAACCCTCTGACCTTTATCTTATTCCCAATCAAAGAGTTTTTGACCTATAACTATTTTCGCTGGTTTAGCTCTGCGAAGAAATAACAGTCATCTTTTTAGTTTGAGAATTAACTGACAAATAAATCGAGAGGGAAATGCCCATATGTTCCTGAGACCAGATCTTCTTCGCTCTGACAGGAAATCAGCACTCCTCTGTATGTCCCCGTATACTTGTCTGCATAGTAAGACATTTTTTGAGTAGAAAATTTTAGATAAACTGGCTCGTTAGGAACGATTGTCAGATCTTGTTCGAGGTTATGAGGGTAGCCAAAGGCTTTTAAATAACTAGTCAAAGTAGCAAAACCCTGCTGAAAATTATCAGCGCAGATGCCCAAGTTTTGAGATGAGGCTAGCTTGGCGACCAGTAGCAGACTGTTACGTAATTCTGATAATTCTATCGATAATTCAAGATTTTTTGTCGAGGCGCAATCGTAAGATTTGATCATCTTTAAAGCTGACTCCAGGTTCGGTTCAACTAATGGCGATGCAGACATATGTTTGTTGGTAGAAAAAAAGATTATACATTAATAAACCTTTTCCCTTTTATAAAGATGGTTAATCATGATTTGTACCGGGACTCAAATGCCTAGATAAGCTCATCTCAACAAAACTAAACAGCGTCGCGATCAGAACAGTCAAATTTGGTTAAAATGCCTAAGCAAGACATAATAAAACAATAGATTAATCCCTATATATCCTCGTTATATGGTACAAGCTAACAAGACAATAACTGAGTCAGAGACATCAGCTGTGTTTGATTTAAACAGCTATTTAAAACAACAGAAATTATCAGTTGAAGCAGCCTTAGACCAGTCGATCGCGATCGCCAGACCAGAAAAAATCTACGAGGCGATGCGCTACTCTTTGTTAGCTGGAGGCAAAAGGTTGCGTCCAATTCTATGCTTGGCGACCTGTAACCTAATAGGGGGAACCGAAGCAATGGCAATGCCGACTGCCTGCGCTTTAGAAATGATTCATACGATGTCGCTGATCCATGACGATTTGCCCGCAATGGATAACGATGATTTTCGACGAGGAAAGCCGACTAATCATAAGGTATATGGGGATGACATTGCGATCCTGGCAGGAGACGGTTTATTAGCCTATGCCTTTGAGTTCGTAGCAACCCAAACCAAAAATGTTGCTCCAGAAAATATTATTAAAGTCGTGGCGACTCTAGGACGAACTGTCGGTGCAGGAGGCTTGGTTGGCGGACAGGTACTAGATTTAGAGTCCGAAGGTAAACCCGATATTACCGCTGAAACTCTGAGCTTTATCCATACCCACAAAACAGGGGCATTATTAGAAGCATCCGTAGTGTCGGGAGCAATCTTGGCAGACGCAGCAGAGCAAGATATACAGCGTTTATCTAAGTATTCACAAAATATTGGGCTAGCTTTTCAGATAATTGATGATATTTTAGATATTACCGCCACTGACGAACAGTTAGGCAAAACGGCAGGAAAAGATCTACAGGCGCAGAAGGCTACTTATCCTAGTCTCTGGGGACTGGAAAAGTCGCGGATTAAGGCACAGGAGTTGATAGACAGCGCTATCGAGCAGCTATCTGTCTATGGCGCTCAAGCCGAACCGCTCAGAGCCGTTGCGAGCTACATTGTAACCCGCGATCGCTAGTTTTAAATTTGTTTATACAATATTTTTTGGGGCAAGAAAGATCGACGTATGCAGGAAGTTGCTGATATCTTACACAATCAGATACTGATAGTTTCACTTATTGCCTGCATTAGCGCTCAGGGGCTAAAGTTAGTCATCGATCTTATTCGCACCCGCAAGCTTAACGTGACTTATTTACTTTCCCCTGGAGGGATGCCCAGTGCCCATTCAGCTTTGGTTGGAGCTTTAGCAACCAGCGTTGGTGTAACTATGGGTTGGTCAGGTTCAGAGTTTGCGATCGCCTGTTTGTTTGCCATTATCGTCATGTACGATGCTGCGGGGGTACGTCAAGCTGCGGGAAAGCAGGCAAAAATTCTCAATCAGGTAATCGACGAGCTGTTTCAGGAAGAGCATAATTTGAACGAGGAAAGATTAAAAGAATTACTTGGACACACTCCCTTTCAGGTACTAGTAGGATTAAGCTTTGGCATTAGTATTGCGATGGTTTTCTCTAAGTATGTGTGGCAAGTTATTTAGGGTTGGGAGCAGATAGCTAGCTTAATTTATTTAATTTGAAGAACTAGGACGACAGCAGTTGAAAGTAGCTACTTGGAACGTTAATTCAATTCGGACTCGCTTAAACATCGTTACTGACTGGCTACAGCAGCAGCAGGTAGACGTACTTTGTCTTCAGGAAACCAAAGTCCAGGATCACGATTTCCCCCGCTCACCTTTTGAGGACTTGGGCTATAGCGTATATATTTCTGGTCAAAAGTCTTACAATGGCGTAGCTCTATTTAGTTTACAGCCCCTAAAAGATGTGAGCTGCGGTTTTAGCCCCATTGTTGGCGAAGTTGGCGAACTAGACGTGCAGAAGCGGGTAATTAGCGGCGTTGCGGATGGAGTCAGAATTGTTAATCTTTATGTTCCCAACGGTTCGGCGATCGCTAGTGAAAAATATGAATATAAGCTGGCATGGCTCGAATTACTGAACAAGTATCTAGCAACTCTACAGCAGCAAGAGCCTGAGATTTGCGTCTGTGGCGATTTTAATATTGCTCTTGAAGATAAGGATATTTATACCAACAAGGCTAGGGATAAGCATATTATGTCCTCTCCTGTAGAGAGGGAGGCATTAAACCAAATACTCGCACTCGGCTTTCAAGACGCTTTTCGTAAGTTTAACGACGAACCAGGGCAGTATAGCTGGTGGGACTATCGCTCAGGCGGTTTTGCCCGTAATCGAGGTTGGCGTATAGATCACCACTACCTAACCGAGAAGCTCTATCAGCAGGCAAGCAAGTGCTGGATTGATGTTGAACCGAGAAAGTTGGAAAAGCCTAGCGATCACGCCCCTGTAATTGTCGAGTTTTAATTAGCTTGCGATCGCCCACTGGTAAAGAAAGGGGATGAACAAGCAGCTTTCAATCAAGATGTTATATACCCAGCGAGGTGTATTCGTATTCACCAGAGCAACATAGAGAATATTGACCGCAGTAGCTAAAATAATTTCCAGGTGAAAAGCGATTTCGCTATGGCGCAGAAAAAGCGGAACTAACATCACAGATAAATTCATTGCCGATAGTAGCCATTTTGTCCCGCTGACATCAATTAAAATCGGCAGGGTAACGACTCCTTTCTGGCGATCGGATTCTAAATCGCGAATATCAAAAATATGAGAATTGGTAACGATAAAAACAAATAGAAATAAGGTAATTAGAACAGCATTTGCATCCAACCCCACTCCCCCATAAGCCAGAGGCAAAGCAACTACAGCATAGGTAATAATCAAGCCAACAATCCAGGCTTTTGAACCAGGAATATCCTTAAGGCGGTACCAATGCCATTCTGACCGTTTCGAAGGAAAAACTGGTGCACCGTATAGTAAGGGAAAAATCCCCGCCAGGCTGACATATCTGACCCCTTGAGGCGCACTATAAAGTAAAAACGCGGCTCCAGCGATCGCCCCAAACAGCAAAATTAAGACAAAAGGCTGGCGAAAAAATAGCTGGGCTTTATCATCAGGAATTTTCTGTATGTAGGAATCAAAGATGCGATCAAGATTATAAGGAATTAGAGCCGTAAAAAAGATCAGTAAGATTGGCTGCCAATCATTCGTTAGCCCTAGTGCTGTTTGGGCGTAGATGCCAAGAGAGGCTAATGCCAACGCAACCCAGACACTGGGGTATATAATCAGCTCTAGAAAGCGATCGTATACCCCTTCTACTACTGACTGTAATCTTTGCCGATGGCGATTAAGAGTCATTTTATAAAGATATTTAATTAACTTGGATTTGAATATGCTGGTTTGGATATGCCAGTGATAATTCTTAATATACCTATAGTTAATCTAGCTATTTTTTATCTAAGATGGAAGCGTCTAACAAATCAGGGCGAACTAAACACCCCGCTTAAGTATCAGTTATGATAATTACCGAATCAGATCGAGTTATTTTAGTTGCGATCGCTGCTGGATTTCTGAGCGGTTCATTTCAATTGCTGCTCAGTTCATTTTTAGACAGGAAGAAAGCGCAACTTTTTAATAACCAGCAATTTCTGCTTAAGTTACTCTACTCTAGCGTTGCTCACGCAATTATTCTGGGTGTAGTGGTTTTTGCCCTATCGGTTTGGGATACTTCCATGTCGGTTGTTAGACTCAACCAATTTGCGATCGCCATGGCTGTTGCGTTAGGGATTGCACCATTACACAATCGCCTTTGGTCTTTTCTCTTCTTTCGACTCAGCCTATTTCAGCAGAAAGATACAGCTAATCATTAAAAACTACTGACTAGCCATAAGAATTAATTCCTGTAGCTTTTCCGCACCAATATAATTCATGATTTCAGCTAAGTTTTCTTCTGTAATCGCACCCTGAGATAAAATTCCCGAGCGCCAGTATTGAATACTGTCCCAGGTGTCACCATCGATTTCGTGGGCATGAACCTGGACGTATTGCTGTACCTCCCGCGCTAAAGCGAAGGCAAGTTTAGAGCTTTGACGATCGGAATAAGGTTCTTGCTGCACGTATTTTTTTCTGGCGTTGGTGAATAAAAGTATGATTTAAATAAAGATAAGAACGAAGTTAATGAAGTGCTACAGTCATTCTAAATAATTTCCAGATGATTTAACGATGTCATCTAAAGAAATGCCAAGAGCAGAATAAATACGTCTTTTTTTGAGGTTAGAGTGTGTTTTAAAAGTATAAAACGTTACTTAAAAGCCCCCTAAATCCCACCTCTCTAAATCTCTCCTGAAAGGAGCGACTATACTGTTTCCCCCTGTAGGGGAAGTTGAAGG
>JBCBEA010000148.1:0-8270 GCA_038529195.1 Cyanobacteria bacterium J06600_6 | reverse complement strand
TTATTCGATACTTAGTTAAATGTTTAAAAACTTAGCTTACCTGTGAAGCGTACACTGCAACCGTGACGATTCCACCCAAAAGCAAAAATGCAAGTACGCCATAGATAGCATAGTTGCGCTTATCTGCTGAGTTTGGCTCTTCTGCTGTATACATTTGAGGCTCTCTAGCAAAATTATTTAGCAATCCACCTTCTTCTTCTGTATATGGCATAAATTTTATTTCCTCTAAATTTTTATTTGTAAACCTTCATAAATAGTAATCTTATTTATCCGATCGCACAATAAATCACTGATTAACCTTAAAAGCAAACTAAATTTTTAGTTTATTAATCAATTAACGAGAGCCTAATTCCAGCTTAATTCTGGTTTCATCAGATACAGGGGATATCTCTTGATAATTCAGCTTAAAAAATAGATCGGGTTGAAGAGCAATACTACCGTTAGCAATCCAGCCCTTGCCATGTGAACTAGTGCCATAAGCTAGATCTAAATTCCATTTCTCTCGACCGTGTTTAACCTGACTCTGAGACTGGATTTTTCCACCCCAAACTACAAATTCTTGCTGCTGCTGCTTTACCAAACGAGTTTGATACTTGATGAAAGCAGAACATTGAATCCCAAAGCTTTCAGAATCAATCAGCTGATTGCTCAACTCGGAACTGGTTTTATTTTTATTGCTGCTATGAACTAACTTAAAGTTTCCTATTTGTGAGTTTAGATTCCACTGTAAATTTCTTTCTCGATCTAAAGCTGCCGTTGCCGTTAGGGAAAAATAATCATTTTGCACTGCAACTTTAATACCCGCACTATATGTCTTTTGTTTGCTGTTTCCGCGAGCGATCAAAGTGAGTCCAGGATACACTCCCCAACTAGCATCAGCCTGTTGCTCCTTGCCATCATGATAATAATTGAGAGCAAAACTATTACTTGGCTGAAAACGAATGTGAGAATGTAGATTAGCATTCGTCTTTTTGGCAACGAAAGAAACAGTCGTTGTAATGGGTAAAATATTGCTTTTGTAAGTTAATTGACTAAAGCCTGAAAAGATATCTTCGTAAACAAAGCCAAAACCCAGGGTTAATTCTTTTGCCAGACCCTGATGATAGGTAATGCCTCCTCGAAAATTTTCAAACTCTCGGTCAGAATTTACATTACGATTTAAAACTGCTCTCTTTGCCAAATTGCGACTGCCACCGCCCGAAAAAGTTAGAGCAGAACTTCCCGCAGCCAGTATTGGCGCAGACTCAGCGTAGTTTAACTTGTGAAGATCGAACCCTTGCCCGCTGCTCTCCCCCCAATGTTCGATTGTGGTGATGCCCCAGTATTTACCCCGTCTTTCACTTGGCCAAAAAGTATTCTGAAAGCCTAAAACTACATCAGCCGATGAGTCGCGATGAATATACTGTTTTTGAGAAGATAATAGCTGATCTGCTGTTCCTCCAGAGCGATCGCCAATCCCATCACTGCAAAAACCTAAGCTACAGTCCGTTTCCAGTAATATTGACTGAGGCAAATAGTCCGCTGATGCTGGTTCAAAGCCAATGGATGGCGATCGCTTCAACCATTGATGATATCCAACGCTAAGAGCAGCATGACCACCATACAAACTGTTAGAAGCAAAAGCATTGCCAATCAGATTGAATAATTGAGGAGCATCAGCAGCCTGAGACTGAATAGGGACATTCGCCGAGACGATTGACTTTACTGGCGAAGATTCAGAAACTAGAGGATTTGCCCGGGTGGAACTGGCACAGCTAAGGCAGCCTAAAATGCCACCAAAGAGGACGTTTGCTACAATGGCTTTCATTCATGTATGGGGAGATAGAAATAATATTTGCCTGTTGCGGAGATGAAAGCTAACTGAATTAAAACTTTGGCTGTTTAAATCTTCTGGAAATAACTGGTTATGGTAATTCTCCAGATAAAGTCTAAATCTCAGTTTTTGTAGCTGCCATAAACTACTCTAGTAACAAGCACCTTATCGAGTTTTTTACTTTTGATACTCTTCCATTGTGAACCTTTTTTCTAAAATTAGTTTAAAGTTTGTGTGAAGAATGATTTAGGGAAGCTGTGTCAATGATTTTGAGGGGCTTTGAGGGTAGCAAAAAGCTGCTCTGAATTTTGAATTTTTATAGAAATCACTAAAAACAGAAGTACAAGATCAACAAACCAATGAAGAAATTTGCCGCGATTTTATTGCTGAACTTGGGCATTATCGGTGGGATTACCGATGTTGCCTGGGGAGAAAATACAGCTGCTGCACCAGAAGAGTTGACGACAGTCATTACTGGAATTGAGTCGGCTGCCAACGATCAAGATCTTGATGCTGTACTTGAATACTATAGTCAAGACTTTTCTAATAACGATGGTCTGACAACAGAAACAATGAGCCAGGCCCTAAAACAAATGTGGCAAGATTATTCTCGTCTCAAGTACACAACCGAAATAGATTCTTGGTCACAATCGGGTACTGAGCTAGTTGCAGAAACTACGACCACGGTGAGAGGAATTCAGAATACCAAAGGCAGACAGGCTCGTCTAAAATCGACCATCAAATCTCGACAATATTTTCAAGGACAAAAATTAGTCCGCCAAGAAATACTGACCGAGCAATCTCAGTTAACTTCTGGGGATAATCCGCCCCAGCTAGCAATAACCGCCCCCAGCACTGTTAAAGTTGCCGAGCAGTATAACTTCGATCTGGTTGTCGATGAACCTTTGGGAGAACAAGTTTTATTAGGTGCCGTTCAAGAAGAGAAAACCGCAGCTAATCTGTATCTTAACTCCACTTTATTAGAATTAGAACCATTGCCAGCAGGAGGAATTTTCAAGGTAGCAACTGCACCACAAGTTCCAGAAAGCAACTGGCTCTCGGCTATTGTCGTGCGAGGAGATGGAATCACCATGATTACCCATCGAGTCAATATTGAAGCAGATACAGAAGCCGATACGAATAAAGAGTAATGGCTTAACGTTGGGGAGAAAATCTAAATTCTTCTCGAATTGATCTTAAGCTATTTTTTATCCTGCTATTTAAATCTCAGGCAAACCTCTTGTCTGAGAACAATAAATAATCCTCTAGCATCTCAACCGCAGTTTTCGCCTTACCCGATATTCCATTTTCCCTCGAACAGTCAAAACTTTAGGTGTAACTTTGCTCTCATTAATAAGCTGAAAACGAAATTTTTGAATGAATTGACAACGCCCTTGCCTAAACGCCACAAACATCGTCGCCACAGACATCGTCAATCAAAACTCAACTGGCTCAACAGGCGGATTCGTCTGACATACCTCCAGTTGCTGAGACTGCGGGGCAATCCCCATGTAGTAGCAAAAGGTTTTGCTGTGGGCATTTTTGCGGGATGCCTGCCTTTCTTTGGTCTTCAGAGTTTAATCGGTTTTTTATTAGCGACCGTTGTTCGAGGTAGCAAAGTTGCTGCTTGTGCTGCTACGTGGATTAGTAATCCACTTACCAATGTCCCCCTGTATATTTTTAATTATAAAATCGGCAAGCTGCTGTTAGGAACAGAAGATACAACATTACCGCCCTTGGATCTAGAATCTTTTACCGCTTTCAAGGAACTTGGTTCAAAATTTGCAGTTACCCTACTAACAGGCAGCTTTGTGGTTGGCATAATTTCGGCAACGATCGCCTATTTCTACGGCTTGGCAATTCTAGAGAGATTACGCGATCGCCGAGACAGGCAAAGTCAGTTTAGGCGTAAAAAATAATCACTGCTGCTGTTAGAGAATTATTTTTATCCAGTTTGCAGTCCTTTAACCTTTAGTCCACTGTTCTTGATTAATCACAGTATGTTCTCGCCAGTCTGATTCTGTCTGGGGGTAGTCTTGGCGATAGTGTCCACCACGGCTTTCAGTGCGAAAATCGGCACTCTTGAGGATTAAATAGCCAATGTCGAGCAGATTGAGAGTTTCTGCGTATAGTTTCAGGTGCGATTCTGCCAATGAATTGGGCAGCTTAAACCGATCGCGAGGAGTTATTTCAGCTACATAACGGTTTAAAGTCAGGCTGTGCATTTGCGAGCGCCATTCTCTAACAGTTGCGATCGCCTGTTCCATTACCGTAGCTGTTCGGCTGATACCCGCAGATTGCCACATCAAGTCGGGTAGTTGCTGACGAATTGATTTTACCAGCTCGATTTCTGTTGCCCAGTCAGCGGTAATAGCTTGAGCCACTGTCGCCTCTACGGATGATATTGAGACTGGTTTTAATTTAGCTAGCTGAGCTGCATAAACAACACATTCTAATAGGGAATTGCTCGCTAAACGATTTGCCCCATGCACTCCAGTGCTAGCAGTTTCTCCTACCGCATATAGTCCCGTTACGGAGGTCTGATTCATGGTGTCTACCGCAATTCCCCCCATCCAATAATGGGCTGCGGGAGCGACGGGAATCGGTTTGCTAAAGATATCTACCTGCCAATGTTGACAGACGCGAATAATGTTCGGAAAACGGTAGCGAATGCGCTCTTCAGGAATTGGTGTCAAATCAAGAAAAACATTACTTTCTCCTGTTTTTTGTAGATGGCTAAAAATCGCTCGACTGACTATATCTCTGGGAGCTAACTCACCGTCTGGATGGTAGTCGAAGGCAAAGCGTTTACCGCTGCGGTCAATTAAATGCGCTCCTTCTCCTCTCACGGCTTCGCTAATTAAAAATCTGGGTGCGCCTGGTAAAGTCAAAGCTGTAGGATGAAACTGCACAAATTCTGGGTCGCGAACTGTTGCTCCGCTACGCCAGGCGATCGCCACCCCATCACCCGTACTAACTTCCGGATTCGTCGTTTGGGAAAATACCTGCCCTCCGCCTCCAGTGGCTAGAATTACTGCACTGGCTTGAATCCAGCTAATCTCGGAATCTTTGAGGAGGCTGATACCCTGACATTGCTGCTCATCAGTTAGCCAGAGTCCCAAAGCAAATGCCTGAGATAGTACCTGAATATTGCTTCTTTGTAGAACCTGTTGCGCCAACGTTGCCACAATTGCTCTGCCTGTAGTGTCGGCAGCATGAAGTACTCTCGGACGGGAATGGGCAGCTTCTAGGGTCATTGCCAGCTGGGTTTGATGGCGATCAAATGCCACTCCCATTTCTACTAAAGATGAGATCGACGCTTCTGCATGATTTACCAAAAATTCTACTGCATTGCGATCGCATAACCCTGCACCAGCCTTGAGAGTATCGTCAAAGTGTAAGGTGGGCGAATCTTCTGAACCGATCGCTGCTGCAATGCCTCCCTGCGCCCAGTCGCTAGCACCTGTATTTAATTGATCTTTGGTGACTAAAGCTACTTGCAAATCATTTGGTAGACATAAAGCTCCATAAAGACCTGCAGCCCCAGACCCGACTACAATTACATCAAACTTAGGGTAAATCAATTTTCGTTATCTTGACACGTCTTAATTGGGGATTATCATTGCACATAGAGACAAAAAAACCACGCTTAATTGGTAAACGTGGTCATAAAAGTTACATATATTGATTGCTAAATTAAGCAAACTTCAACTTTTCAAGCAAGAAAAAGGTCAATATCGCTTCCGAGAATTAATATAGTCCAGGATTATAGCGATCGCCCCCTGCATTCATTGAAGCTTCTACTTCAGTGACGAAAAACTCATCGATGTTAGCCTGTAGGCGTTCTGTTTGACTGGGACTTAGACCAGGAATGTCCAGTACGTCCTCTACAGTGTTGTAAGGAGCATTTTGGATGATTTTACTAGCAAGACTGGGGTAGAATCCACGTAATTTGCGGAATTCTCGCACGTCGCTATTATTTAAATCTAATTTACCTTTAACTAGTTCTGTACGTTTGGCATCAGACGTATTGATCCGAGCTAAAACGGTGGAAGGTTGAATCGTAAATATTCCTGTTTCGCTAGCCTGAGCAGCGGGAGCAAATCCCCACGCGCCCACAATCAATAATAGGGCAGCTAAAATGCCGACAATTTTCTTCATTGGTTTTAATTCCTCCTGATCTGAAGATGTTGTATTAACAGAGAAGTTATGTTTTCTCTTTTTGGTTAATAATTTTTTGCTATTTATTTTCTCTCTTGGTTTCTCAAGTCTGAGCAACAATCGAAACCCGTTAACAAATGCCATTGATATATATCATAATTCTTTCACCACATTTTTTAAACACTAGGTTTCTGTAATTACGTTTATTCCTCGACAAAACAGGCTAAACGTATCCATAATTGAGCAGTTAATTGCTCGCTAGCATTATCAATCTGGTTTAAAGAAGCAAAAGCATTTTATAGAGTGCGAGGAAATTATCTTACCTTTTCGACTTTGAGGAGCAAGAGAACTGACCGTATCTAAACTATTCTCGATTTTGCAACCCAGAGCATAATCTGTTTCATGTCTAAGCAGATCCACTGACAAATAATTTATAATTATAGATGAGTAGCTACTATCGAAAACCTGTAAAGCATAATACAGCTTTGAAAGAATTTAAAATTTTAATTGTTTCCCTAACTATCTTCTGGATAGTTGAGATCGCCGACTTCCTTGTTTTTAATGGCGGTTTAGATACCTATGGCATTCAGCCTCACAGCACAATTGGCTTGAGAGGGATTGTGTTTGCCCCATTTTTGCACGGCGGATTTGGACATTTGATTGCTAACAGTCTACCTTTTCTGACTTTGGGCTGGCTCACTATGATTCAGGATACTAGCGACTTTTATTTTGCTTCAATTGTCAGTGCCTTTGTTGGTGGTTTAGGAGTTTGGATTTTTGGTTCTCCCAACTCGGTTCACATTGGCGCCAGCATTCTAGTTTATGGCTACTTGGGGTTTCTCTTACTCCGTGGTTATTTCCAGAAAAATATGTTGTCGATTGCCGTATCTGTTTTCGTCGCTATTGCCTACGGAAGCTTTATTTGGGGTGTATTTCCTTCTGAAATTGGAGTTTCTTGGCAGGGACATCTGTTTGGCTTCATTGGTGGGGCGATCGCAGCCAGAATGGTGGCTCAAGAAAAAAGAGTCTCATAGTGACAAAATAGCTGCCAATATATCTTTTCCGTATAGCGTCAACAAAGATTGGATAAAGTTTCGTGTATTACAAAAGACTTGTGAAATACTAAACATAGTAATAACAGACTATACTTCTGAGATCTAGGTCTGTACCTGCGATCGGGACTGACTCCGTTGTTACTATCAACTCGGTAATATAGTTGAGAGAAGCCCACAGTGATGATGGTGCTTCTTTTTCTTTTCAGGGATAAATTACTATCAGATTTTGCTCGGCGTTTAAAACGCTGGCTGCTTTATATTTTGCGATCGCAGGTCAATAATTGCCGATTCAGCGAGAAAAAGGATCTAAAATTATATCTGCCCGCACTTTTACAGATTTTCTAACATGACACCAGAGCAAATTATCCAGAAGCTTAACTGGCGCTATGCAACCAAAAAATTCGACGCTGACCGCAAAATTTCATCTGCAGACTGGCAGGCATTAGAACAGAGTTTAGTTTTATCCCCCTCTTCTTTTGGTCTACAGCCCTGGAAATTCTACGTGATTAGAAATTCAAAGTTGCGTCAGGAACTCCAGCAACATGCCTGGAATCAGTCACAGATAGTTGACGCTTCTCATTTAATAGTTCTGGCAATTAAGAACAACATCAATAATGACGATGTCGATCGCTATATTGAACGAACTATGGAAGTTCGTCAGATGTCTAAGGAACAGTTGGCAGGTCTGGAAAATGCCATTAAAGGTTTTTTAAAAGCTCCGCCTTTCCCCTTAGAACCTAACGATTGGTCAGCCAAACAGGTTTATTTAGCCTTGGGATTTTTAATGTACAGTGCTGCTATGTTAGATATTGACGCCTGTCCTATAGAAGGTTTTCAACCAAGCAAATTTGATGAGATTTTGGGGTTAACTGAGCAAGGCTATAGCTCTAAAGTCTTATGTACTTTGGGCTATCGTTCGGTAGAAGACAAGCTTGCAGCAATGGCAAAAGTCCGTTATGAAACTGAATCAGTAGTTGAATATATCGATTAATGGCGTTGCTGATTTGAAGTATGAAATAGGAAAGTAATCTGCTCGTAGCTATTAGCTATCAGCGTAGCGCATTCGCGCACAAAGGCGCATGGTTCATCTTACGCGCTATCAGCTTTTTAGTTAATTCACTTACAGCGCTTTTCATATGAGTAGACCCTAAAAATAGAGTTAACTTAAAAAAGCCTAGAGCTTATAGCCTATGGCTGATAGCTACGATCTAGCTAGTTGAATAAACTGCGTTTTAAACTAG
>JBCBEA010000147.1:0-8276 GCA_038529195.1 Cyanobacteria bacterium J06600_6 | reverse complement strand
CAAAAATTATAAAGCCTGAATTTCTGTCAAGCTACGAATCTGAACATCTGCTGCATCTAAATTTGCATTTTTGTAACGAGAAATGGCGATCGCTCCCGCCGTATTAGCTGTCTGTGCCATGACCATATCAACGCTGGCATCTCCTACCATTAGGGTTTCTTCTGGAGCAACTCCCAACTGATTGCAGGCTTGCAAAAAAAGCTGAGGATCGGGCTTCGCCACCTCGCCATCTGTCCCCAAACAGAGTTGAATCCAGTCTTGTAACTGATGATTAGCAACAAATTCTTGCACTGCTATCGTTGAATCAGCAGATAAAATACCTATTTTTAGTCCTTGACTATGCAACGCCTGTAAAGTGTTTTTAACATCATCGTATATGGGTGCAGATTGAGGAGTTTTTATTAAGTATTTTGACTCGGCAACTTCATTAAAAGCAGAGTGGGCAATTTTTCGAGACTCATGCCAGCTTTTGCCAGTTTCGGCAATATATGCAGCAGCGGCAATTTCGTTTTCAATCCGACTGCCTACCGCCATTAAGCCTTGAGGGTCTAGCTGATTGTCTAAGATGCCAAATGCCATCATTAACGGCTCTCCTACCCCTGGAATTTGAGCATCAATTAGTCGTGCTCTTTCTGAGCCAACTAAGCGCCAATATGTCGAGGAGTTTTCTAGCGTCCCGTCTTTGTCAAATATGATCGCAGCTATGTTATCAAATTTTAAATTCTGACAGGTAATTGCGATCGACAAAATCTTGCTCCAAGTTGGATAATATGAACAAAAAAAGAGAGGGAGATGAACAACCCTCTCAAACTTAGCAGAATATCTGCTGGAAATATATTCTCTTATTTACTTATTTGCTGCAGCTTCAAGCAACTCGTCTGTCGATCAATATATATTGCCAGAGCAATTACTGATTAGAATCTCCTCCAGTAACAGCTTCAACTACTCCCTCTACTGCTTCGGTTACAGTTTCGACTGCTCCTTCGACTGCTTCTGCTACGTTTTCTGCCACTTCACTGGCGACTTCTACTATTTCCTCTACAACTTCGCTAGCTTCTTCCGCAACTTGCTCTGTAGTCTCTACTACTTCTTCAACTGCTTCACTAGCTGCTTCTGCTGCCTGAACCTCTTCTAAGCTGATCCCTTCAGCTTCAGCCAAGAGCTTCTGACGATATTTCTCCGCCATTTCTTCAGCTTTCTCAAATACTATCTCTCTGTTTTTGAGCATATCGCCTGGTTCTGGCTCTAACTGCTTAGTAGATAGAGAAATACGACCGCGTTCTGCGTCTAGGTCGATAATCATCACTTTCAGCTCGTCGTTAACTCCAAACACGCTGTGGGGAGTATCAATGTGATCGTGAGAAATTTCGGAAATATGGAGTAGCCCACTGACACCACCAATATCGATGAATGCACCATAAGGCTTGATACCGCGAACTGATCCTTTCACTACTTGACCAACTTCGAGACCGTTCATCTTGCGCTCGACTAAAGCACGACGATGGCTTAAAACTAATCTGTTGCGCTCCTCATCAACCTCTAAGAATTTTAGCGGTAGATCTTCACCCACCAAATCTTCTTTGGCTTCCCTGGCACTAATGTGAGAACCAGGAATAAACCCGCGCAAACCTTCAATTCTGACTAGGGCACCACCACGGTTGGTTGCAAATACGTTTGAGCGGACGGTTGCATCTTCTTGCTGTAGCTGTCTAACTCTCTCCCAAGCACGCATGTATTCGATGCGACGAATTGAAAGGGTTAGCTGACCGTCTTCATTTTCATCGGTAAGAATAAAAAATTCTCTTGTTTCGTCTGCCTGAAGAACTTCAGCAGGATTATCAACTCGATTGATAGACATCTCCTGAATTGGTATGTAGGCAGCAGTTTTAGCACCAATATCAATTAAAGCTCCTCTTGGTTCCATACTAAAAACCGTTCCCGCAACTATATCCCCAGGACTGAAGTGATAGTCATATTTGTCTAAGAGCGCTGCGAAATCTTCGTGAGTAAAACCAATATCTTTAGTACTGTTTGCTTGCTGATTGACCATATGGATTAGATGTCCTTTTGTTATTTCCTTATTTTTTTGATTGGATGAGCCTCCTGCTTAATGTACACTCACCTACTTATCGTGCAGCCTACACCCACATTCGATCTATATTCAAGTAATCAAGAATTCAGACAAGAGGCAACTGAACATCCTAGCCGATAACTTCGTAACTAGGAACGCCTCTATATTGTTGGCAAGATAGCATTATACCATTGTAACTTTTTATTGGGCGGACTGTAACTTTTTTTTGTATTTCTGTCTCAAGGCAAATTTCAGCAAAAATTGTTAGCTCTAAATCTCTAAATCTGGCTCAGAGCAATCTGCATTGTGTACGCATATTCAACATCCGTTAATTACTATTAGCGATCGCACAGTAAATGACAGACGATTTCTAAGATAAACAGTCGGCAGTTGCATTGGAAGAGTCTGCTGTTTTCGAGCCATTCCAAGAGCTAGCTTCTACATCTTGGGAATTCTCATTTTGAAGTCTTTTTAGCGTTTCCACAAAATCTTTAATACCTTGAAACTGACGATAAACTGAGGCGAACCGAATATATGCTACTTCGTTTTCGTAACGTAGACTGTGTAGCACTAACTCGCCGATTTCTTCACTACTAAACTCTTTGCCTGGGTTTTGCTGGAGTTTTGCTTCAATGTTTTCAACGATGACCTCGGCTTCCTGGTAAGAAACCTGAGTTTTTTCGCAAGCTCTCAATATTCCGCGCAAAAGCTTGGCTCGATCAAAAGACTCCCTGCTGCCATTTCTTTTGATTACAGTGATTGGCACGAGTTCAATCCGCTCGTAAGTTGTAAAACGCTGTTTACAGTTTAAACATTCTCGACGACGGCGAATACTTTGCCCACTTTCCGTAGATCGGGATTCTAAAACTCTACTTTCTGTGTGCTGGCAATTGGGGCAGTGCATTAACTTCTCACGATATCTGCTGGTAGTAAGACTATTTTCTTACCAAAAAAACAAATCTGGGTTGCTCTTCTCATCATAGTGTGTTTTATCACAGACCATAATTAAAAAAGACCCAGAAATGAATATCTTTTAACAATACTTAACTTTACTTGTCGATGCGAGGTGGCTCGCGGAAGGCGATCGCAAAAAAGAGGACAGAAATTGCCATAGCCAAAACTAAAATGTACGCAACAGCTTCCATAATTAAATAAATTCCTAGGGTGTCTTTAATAGTATTTTACCAATAAAGTAACGGAAAGATAATTTCTGTTACTTGTTGTAGATAAATTTTGGGAAGGGCGACTCCTGACCTAAAACAGTCTTTGTCAAAACCCTTCCCAAGACTTACGTGTCAATAGTCAAAAAATAACTATTAAGCTTCTTTCGTAGCGCGAGTAGATTTATCACCCACCTTCTGATAGAAGCCCCACTCTACCTGTTCTTCCTCTAGATCGGGGTCAACACCAGCAAATACGTCTCTGTACAATGTACGAGAACCATGCCAAATATGACCAAAGAAGAAGAATAGCGCGAATACAGCGTGTCCAAAAGTAAACCAGCCACGAGGACTAGTACGGAATACACCATCAGACTCTAGGGTTTCTGTATCGAAGTCAAAGGGTTCTCCTAACTGTGCTCTACGTGCATACTTTTTGACGGTAGCAGCATTATCAAAGCTCTGACCATCCAATGCACCACCGTAAAATGCGACGCTAACGCCACCTTGCTCAACGCTAAGTTTTGATTCTGCACGTCGGAAAGGAATATCCGCACGGACAATACCATCTTCGTCAACTAGAATTACGGGGAATGTTTCAAAGAAGTTAGGCATACGACGAACGGTAAGTTCGCGACCTTCAGCATCTGTGAATACTGGGTGTCCTAACCATTCTTGAGCAATACCGTCTCCACTATCCATTGAACCAGTACGGAACAAACCACCTTTAGCAGGGCTGTTACCTACATAGTCATAGAAAGCCAGTTTTTCAGGAATTGTTGACCAAGCTTCAGAACGACTTAGACCATCATCCATTGCTGTTTCGACACGGCGCTGAATTTCTTGATTAAAGTAGTTTTGATCCCACTGATAACGAGTAGGTCCAAATAGTTCTACAGGAGTAGTAGCGTTTCCGTACCACATAGTTCCTGTAACGACAAAAGCAGCAAAAAATACTGCAGCAATACTGCTGGAAAGAACAGTTTCAATGTTCCCCATACGTAGCGCTTTGTATAGTCTTTCTGGAGGACGAACACTGAGGTGGAATAAACCAGCAACAATACCGACTACGCCAGCAGCGATGTGGTGAGCAACTACACCACCAGGGTTAAAGGGATTGAACCCTCCAGGACCCCATTCGGGCGCAACACCTTGGACGTGACCTGTCACCCCAAAGGCATCTGATACCCACATTCCTGGTCCCCACAAACCTGTGAGGTGGAATGCTCCAAAACCGAAGCAAAGTAGACCAGATAAGAACAAATGAATCCCAAACATTTTGGGTAAATCCAAGGCTGGCTGACCAGTACGAGGATCGACAAATAGCTCTAAATCCCAATATACCCAGTGCCATACCGCTGCAAGAAACAGTAGACCAGAAAGAACGATGTGAGCGATCGCCACACCTTCAAAAGACCAAAAACCAGCACTTGCACCAGTTTCGCCTGTTACGCTCCAACCACCCCAAGAGGTGTCAACACCCAAACGTGCCATGAAAGGTAAGACGAACATACCTTGACGCCACATTGGATTGAGAACTGCATCGCTAGGGTCAAAGGTTGCTAGCTCGAATAAAGCCATTGAACCTGCCCAACCTGCTACTAAAGCAGTGTGCATTAAGTGAACTGATATAAGCCTGCCTGGGTCGTTCAGGACGACTGTATGAACTCGATACCACGGTAGTCCCATAGACTAAGCTCCTCCTATTGATTAAATAATTTGTTTAGTAAGACCAAAATATTGTTGGTCAACATCACTAATTAAGATAGTAATGCTAAAACTGACTGTTATTTTGTAATTTGTATTAATGCCACAAGCCTTACCACTGCTTCAGATTATTCTGAATTGCAGCTTAAAAAAATTGGCTTGTTCGATAACCTTGGGAAATTACTATTGTTTAAAGAAGTGTAACTATTGTTAGAACCTATTGCAAGATTTATCCTATCTTGTCGACAAAAGTTAAGTTATATTACAAAGTTTGCAATAATATAATTATTGGCTATCACGATCTAGTTTTTGAGTTGAATAATGATTCTGACTGATTGAGCACAGCGATCGCCTGTTCGGAGCTAATAAGTCGCTTTAGTACCACCTGACCAATATTGCCAGAACCTTGAGACTCAGCTTGGGGTTTAACTTCAACCATTAGAACCGCATCTTCTACGGCATAAAGCCATAAAATTTCCTGCTGCTGCAGAATTCCACAGTCAAGACGTTTGATTTCAGGTTCTCGTCCCCAAGTTAACCGATCCCAAAGCCCGCCAAACTCCCAAACTCGGTTATGAGTCCAGCCTTCACTCAAAAAAAAGTATTTCACTGTGCTGATAGATAGTTCGTTATTTCTCAGTCTGAAGTTAACAAAGAATAGAGCAACATAGACCATAACTTTCTATTTTTGTTGGCTTTGTCAACTATGCTGCAGGTTTGAGAGCAGGAGAAAATAATATGGCGATCGCCGTTTAAACCAGCACAGGGCGATCGCTACATTAGAAGTTGAGCAAACCTAAACTACTTTTTCGTCGGGAAAGGTTTCGTTAAATTCTTCAATCAGCTCGTCTAACTCTTCCAAAGCTTGATCGACATCAATGCGCAAAGTGCCTAAATTGGGTCTTTCTAATAGTTCGACCAAAGAATCTCTTTTCGAGTTCATTTGGGTGATTTTAGCCTTAATCTCTGCTTTATCCATATTTTTAACTACCGCTCCATAATTTTATTTTTAGCAAGTATCCATTAGCTCTAGAATAGACAATATCGATAAATATAAACAATTTTTAATTTTTAGCTTGATATGTTGCGAAAAATACCTTTAGCTGCAGTTGGTCTAACCGTAGGGGGAATATTAACCATCGTTGGCTTTTATGCTTATGCAGTGGGCATGAATACTCTGAATTTGGCTGGCTTCTTTTATGGCATTCCTCTTTTATTGGGCGGTTTAGCACTTAAAGCCTCAGAATTGAAGCCCGTACCCTACACAAAGGAAACGACTCCTGAGATTAAAGAATTGCGGGAATCAGCTACGCCCACCCAGGAACAGTTGCGTAAAGACGTGACTCGCTTTCGTTATGGGCAAGAGGCTCATTTAGACGATTGTTTAGAAAAATTTGGTCTTAGCCCTACAGATGAAGAAAGACCGATTTTAGCTGGGATTCAAGAACAGTCAAGAGAAGGCGCATACACATTATTGATGGAGTACTATTCTCCCTTTTTCTCTTTGGAAGACTGGCAGGAAAGACACGCGCAAATCGAGAAGTTCTTTGGTCCTGATATTAAAGCCGAAATTACTCAGCCGGAAGAGTCCCGAATCGATGTTGCTTTGATTAAGTCTTAACAACGTTTTATTTGGCTTGGCTGTGATTAAAATTAGTTCGTAGCTATCAGCTATCAGTGATTCGCTTTAAAACCAAAATTCAGAACTTTTTTCTGTAGAATCAATTTTTTGCAGTTGTTTAAGCAGGTTTTGTGTTCGCTGGGTGATTTGCGACCATTGATGATTGGCGATCGCCTGTTGGGGAAAGAGGCTGCTGGAAATGCCTACGGCAATCGCCCCAGCTTCGAGCATTCTCGGTGCATTAGCTATTGTTACTCCCCCAGTTGGGATAAACGGAATATGACCGAGGGGTTTTTGTAAACATTTGATGTATTCTGCCCCACCCAAAGATTTAATCGGAAAGACCTTAACCACTTTAGCGCCACGATGCCAAGCCTGAACCGCCTCGGTTGGGGTAAAGATACCTGGAACAAAAGGGATTCTGTAATGGTCGCGACAGACTTCCAGCAGTTGAGCATCAAAAACGGGCGAAAAAGCAAACTGCGCTCCCGCTGCGACTGCCCTCTCTAGTTCGGCTAAATTGAGAATAGTTCCCGTACCGATAGTACACTGGGGTAATTCGTTTCTTAGTCGGGTAATCAGCTGTTCTGGGCGATCGCAGTTCCAGGTAATTTCGATTAAATGCATACCTGCTGCTGCTACGCTCCTTGCCATTCTATATGCCAGTTCAAAATTATCGCAGCGAATTACGGCGATCGCTTTATGCTGGCGTAGTAGCTGAAGCCAGATATCAGTTGAGGTAATTTCAGCACTTTCTCGACTAGCGACCATTTAGAATATTTCCTTTCAGAACAGAACAGGTAGATCTTTCTCTCTCTATCAAAACAAAGCCCGAGTCTAAGGCTGACTTTTTTAGGATTTTTTTAGGATGAGAAGCAAGATTACAGTTTTTCTATCTATAGAGAACGAATGCGATTTCGGTAGGCACGATTATCTAATCCATCTCCTGAATTGACGTATTGAGGATTGATCTGCTGCTTGAGGGAGTTAATCCGTTCGGAGGTAGCAGGGTGGGTACTCAAGAAACTAGGAGTAGAGCCACCCCTAGCTAATAGTTTTTGCATAAAGCCAAGAATACCCGCAGGAGCGTAGTTTGCCTGGGTCATATTCACTAAGCCAAAACGGTCGGCTTCTAGTTCATCAGAACGACCATTGGGACGACTAACGGCTAGCTCCACGCCAATCTGTACGGCATTATTGCGATCTAGTCCTGCTGCGGAAAGCAAACCTTGAGCTAAAGCGCGATCGCGCAT
Source organism: Cyanobacteria bacterium J06600_6 (assembly GCA_038529195.1). Taxonomy (GTDB): domain Bacteria; phylum Cyanobacteriota; class Cyanobacteriia; order Cyanobacteriales; family Xenococcaceae; genus Waterburya. The sequence continues at coordinate 464 of JBCBEA010000147.1, read as the reverse complement.
TTGTTCGATACCGTGACGTCCAACTATGTGACCGATTTCATGTCCGATGACGCTGGCTAATTCGGCTTCGTTATCGGCTGCTGCAATTAAACCTTTATTGAGATAGACATATCCACCCATAGTGGCAAAAGCATTAATATTATTGTCATCAACTATCTGAAAAGTGTAGGGAAGATTGGGGCGCTGACTTGTTGCAGCTAAACGCTGACCAATTTGATTAATATAGCGGTTGATTGACTGGTTGCGATATATTTTTGCCTGACCAGAATTAATTAGTTCTTGGTTAATCGATTTTCCTAACTCAAGCTCTTGAGCACTAGAAATATTAGAAATTTGAACGATTTGAATGCCACGAATCATTAGTTCAACCCAAGAGAGGCTATAGCTGGGTCTAATATTCGCCAGGCTGAGGCTAATGGCGATCGCAAAACTAATCAAGCCATAGAAAAGCTGGCGATAGTAAC
>JBCBEA010000146.1:0-8302 GCA_038529195.1 Cyanobacteria bacterium J06600_6 | reverse complement strand
ACCTCTTGTTGTTACGACTGATCTTTGCAAATACCTAACCTTAGTTAGATAGGTAGTAAGATCGCCTCTCTGATATCTTTATAAAGAGCCTTAGATTAGAAAGTATTTAACACCGTGAGCGATTTATCTACAGGGAGAATGTTACTCTCGCATAATTTCGATCTGCGTCAGAATGAACTCCCCGCGCTAAAAAGAGAAGATTTTGCCCAAGTATTTGCTGATGGATTAAAGGGTAAGGAAGGAATTGAGTGCAGCTATATTGAAAATCCTCACTGGGTAGTCGAGATTATTTTTCCTGCGGATCAGTATCAGGCACCAGAAATTGGTCAGCTATGTGGTGAAATCCTGACAAGTAAGCGTAACGCTCAGCAGACTGATTCCCAACTAACTACTGATACTTTGATTTTGGGTGGCAAAAAAACTACTCCTGTTACCAGCACATCTCCTACTTCTCTCAAAACTGGAGAATGGGGAGTTGATGTTGTCGAAACATTAGAAGCTAATGCTTTCCTCGATACGATTAATTGGGATAGTCTCAGCGCCAACAAACCCAGCGACGGTATTTTTAAATTAGAGTTTACGAAAGACTAAAGCTACACCAAGATGAACACCACCGTATTTGAACAATTTTTTACTGACTGTATTGGCAACTGGCAGTCAGATCGGACTTATCATTATTTGACTCATAAAGAAATCGAGCGATCGCAAACTACCTTTGAAGTTTTGCCTCTCAACAATGAGCAAAAAGCGAAGGTGCTGGCGGATAATGCCTATGAAAAGCTGGATAACTTAGAGACTCTACCTGGGTTTAATTTAGGTTTTTATACTATTTCCGAAAAAGGCGAAGAGAAAAAGCAAAATCTTAACCTGATGTTTGTTCCTAAGTCGGAATCTAACTCACTGCTCGAAGGAGATTATTTGCGCGATCGCGCTTACGAAGAAGATCGACCCATTATTTCTCACTTCAGCTTTGATTCTCAAACAAGAGAGCTATTAATGACTACTAACTATACCCGTGTAATCTCTGTAGATTCGATTACCTTAACCAATCCTGCTTTACGTATTCGACGTATCCTCAATTATGCCAAACCTGAAGCTGGGCAACCGCCTAAAAACGTTCTGCTAGCTGGCTTTGGAGTAGAACAAAAGGTTTCTGTTTAGTCCGTCTCTGAGCTTTGTTACATGTGACACTTACTACTTCATAAATGTTCATCTAATTCTCATTAAGTTTTACAAAAGTTGATAGTATCGGTTCAGGCAGCATTGTATAAATAGACTGTAAAACTTGTCCTGTTTTCATTAAGCAAGACAAGGGTTAATTCATTCTCTTTGTTCAATAAGATCAGTTTGTATTTTGTTGAAAATTGGGAAGAGAATCAACCGCTTTTTTAAAAACTGCACCGATTGATTAAATGGTGCCTTGATATGAGAGCGTTGACAATTCCTTTTATAAAGAAGTTGGCTTTCAACATTATCTAAAAATTATGGTAATCGCGATTTTTGGCGATCGACGCGTAGTCGTTGAGTAATAAAATTTCTAAGTTGATTTCTTATTACCTAGCGTTTGCGCTTCCGTCCAGAACCCGCAGCCATGGCAAGCAATTTCCTCTAGACCCAGACTAGTACAGTCATTCTAGTAAAATGTTGCTTGTCGAGTTTGTGTATCAACATAAAACTCAAATAATTAGTGCTGTATGGCTGATGTAGAGTAAAATCCGCAAGTTTTGATGCCATATGGCTAGTAAAAATATTATTTCTCAAGGGAGATTATTAAATGGCTTTTGGCTCATTTGGTCCAGCATCACAGTTGGGTGTTGCCTTATATGAAGATACTCCGCCTTTAGAATATGTACCTGGATGTTCGGAAGAAGAAGTTTCTACCATCATTCGTGCTGTATATAAGCAGGTCTTGGGTAATGCTTACATCATGGAAAGTGAAAGAGCAGCAGTCCCTGAGTCTCAATTCAGACAGGGTAATCTAAGCGTTCGCGAATTCGTCAGAGAGATCGCTAAGTCCGATCTTTATCGTTCGCGCTTTTTTGACACCTGCCCTCGCTATCGCTATACAGAGCTTAACTTCAAGCATTTATTAGGTCGTGCGCCTAATGATTATGACGATATGAAAGCTCACAGCGCAATTTTAGATCAAGAAGGTTTTGAGGCAGATATTGATTCCTATCTTGATAGTGATGAATATCAAAATGCTTATGGAGACTATTTTGTCCCCTACCCTCGCGGTTATAAGAGCATCCCCGGTCAAACAATGGTGGAATTCACTCATATGTTTGCTTTGATGCCTGGTGCTGCTGGTAGCGACCTCAAGGGCAGTCTTGCTGGTAAGAAACCAGTGCTTAACAAAAATGTAATTTTAGAGAGTCCAATCTCAATCGTTGCGCCTTCTGGCGGGACGGCTGGTGATGGCTGGTCTTTCCAAGAGCCTGTTCTTTCCGCTCGTACTCGTCAGGGTTCTGGCGCAGGAGACAGCGGTAAAGTTTACCGTATCGAAGTTACTGGCTATGGCGCTCGTGCGGTTAACCGTGTATCGAAGTTCCGTCGTAGCAATAAGGTCTACTTAGTACCTTATGAAAAGCTATCACAAGAATACCAGCGTATTCATAAGCAGGGTGGCAAAATAGCCAGTATTACCCCTGTAAACTAGTTTCATTACTTAATAATACCGTCTCTAGAAGCTAAATAGCTATTTCAGTAGTAGCGATCGCCTCTAGAGATGGGATTTTTACATTTCATTTGACAAATAACTTTCAATTAGAGACGGCAAGCTAATCTTGTCTTTTCTAATAATCAACATTTATTCAGGAGAAATCAAACATGCCAGTTGTAATTGATGCACCCTTAGAAATTAGAGCCAATAGCACCGCCGAAGATAAGGCGATCGCCGTTCGCAACGTCTATAAACAGGTGTTAGGCAATCCTCACGTGATGGAAAGCGAGAGATTAGTCAATGCCGAATCGCAATTTTATAACAACAGTATTAGCCTCCGCGAATTTGTGCGTGCAGTAGCCAAATCCGATTTTTATCGCGCTCGCTATTTTGAAACCTGTGCGCCCTACCGTTTTGTAGAACTGAACTTTAAGCATTTGCTGGGACGTGCCCCCGCAGATCAGGCAGAACTTTCCGAACACATCCAGCGCTGTGTAAACGAAGGTTATGACGCAGAAATCGACTCTTACCTTGATAGCGTTGAATATTCAACTAAATTCGGCGAAAATATCATTCCTTACTACACTGGGGCAACCAGTACTGTAGGTCAAAAGCAGGTTAACTATAACCGCACTCTATCCGTGCTTCAGGGATTTGCTGGTGTTGATAGCGCTACCAAAGATTCTCGCTTAGTTAACAGTGTGGCAACCAACAGCGCGACTGCTGCTAAAAGCCCTGCTGCTAATGCTCGTATCTCTCCTACTCCTGATGCAACTAGCAAAAGATTCAAGATTGTGGTCACGGGTTCTAAGTTTGATGCTCCCCGTCGAGTTAGTAATACCGAATATATCGTTCCTGGCGATCGCATGAGTCCTCAAATTCAGCGTATCCAGCGCTCTGGTGCCAAAATCGTCAGCATTACTGAGATTTAAATCTCAACTAACAAATTTAATACTTTAATAACAAATTTAATACTTTAAAAATTCAGGAGAAATTGCTCATGTCACTTTGGTTACAAGATGCTCCTAGCGTAGAATTACGTCCAAACTTTACAGAAAGTGATTTGCAGGTCGTCATTCGCGCAGTTTACAAACAGGTTTTTGGCAACGCTCATCTTTTAGAGTGTGACCGTCCAACTTCCGCTGAGTCTTTATTAAGAGATAGCGATATTACCGTTCGCGGCTTTGTTCGCATGGTAGCCCAGTCTGATTTATATCGTTCTCTCTTTTTTAATAACTCCTCTCAATATCGTTTTATTGAGTTGAATTGTAAGCACTTTTTAGGTCGTGCGCCACTCAACCAGGGAGAAATCTCTACTCACGTACAAACTTATAACAATTTAGGTTACGAAGCAGATATAGACTCCTACATAGATAGTGATGAATATCTGATGGTTTTTGGCGAGAATACTGTTCCTAGTCCTCGTAGTTCAAGCGATCCGACTGTAGTTAGCAATGTTGGGTTTAACCGAGTTTATTCTCTATATCGTGGTGATGCTACTAGTGATCGTGGTCAATCTGCTCGATTAATTAGTGATTTAGCTGCTAATTTACCTACAGCCATTGTCGCTCCCCCCAGTGGTGGCGGTACTCCTGGAAGCAATAATAAACGTTTCCGCATCAAGGCAACCAAAGCGAGTATTGGCTCTATCAACCGTACTAGTAACCAGACTTACGAAATTAATTACGAGCAGCTTAATGCCAAAATTAAAAACTTACATCGTACTGGGGCGAGAATACTCAGTATTACAGAAGTCTAGATTGTCGAATAGTTGGCTTAAAGGGCGTTGGTCAGTTAGTAATGTCGCACGATAGGTTGTTCTTTGTAGCTCTAAGCTCTAAGTTTTTTGATTTGCATATTCTTGCAGACAAATAAACAAATTGTAAATGGCATTACACATTTACCAACGTCGCCGGAAGTTAGCAATTTTCGGATGGCAAATTAAGTACATTGGGGGATAGAATGTTTTCCCCCCAGTTAATCAGAGGAAATTTAGAATATGTCAGGAATGATTACTACGGGAGACAATAATCTCAGCAGCTACTGCAGTCGGACAATCGCGATTGAGGTAACTGGCGTATGTCGTCAAGACGTGATGCGTACTAGCAACTATACGCTTAAAGTACCCTATAGTCGCATGTCTCAAACAATCAAAAATATTAGTCGCATGGGTGGCAAAGTCGCTAACATATCCTTAGGTAATACTGCGGTGCAGGAAGTAGCGGAAGCTGAGGCTGCGGTTGAACCAGCCCCAGAACAGCCAAAAAGACGCTCGGGCGGTAAGAGAAACCGCAATCGAAAATAGTTTAACCAATAACTATTATTCTTGAGACTATATATTTTTCTAGCAGCATGACTATACTGCTGCTAGGATAAAACAGTTAAAAAGTTCCTGCTGGCATTGGTTTTGAAGCTGGTGCTGATGGACAAAACTGAGAATTTAAACATACATTTAACCACAAACTTTTTAGAACACTCTGATCGGTAATAAATGAACATTGATGAATTTGTCGAACGTTCCTTGGGAAAATGGCGATCGCAGCGCAGCGCGCATCATTTAGCATTTCATCATTTTGAAGAGGTGACTTCTCAAATTGAAATCTCAGCGCTCAGAAATGACGATGAGAAAGTAATTGCCTTATGCAAGGCTAATCAAGTAGATCCCCACCTTGCTTCTAGTCCTTTTTATATGACTTGGGAAGGAGAATCCGATTGGGATGAGGATGAAGTATTAGCTGGTTCAACAGTATTAGTTCCTGTCCCAGATCCAGCTAATCCTAATCAGGGTCGGCTATTGCGAGAGCAGGGATATGCAGAGACTGTGCCTGCAGTCGGACAGTATAAGCTAATTGAAGATGGTTCATTTATCCTCAACACAAAATACGAAAGAGCTACCGCTGAAGAAAAAATTTGGTTTGCGACTCCTAACTTGAGATTTAGAGTATCTCTGATCAAAACAGGAGACGGTAAAGGAGTGACTACGGCTTCTTTCTCTTCGGAAATACGTTCTCTTAACCTAGAAGAAGAATAGATGACTAGGGGAAAAATAATTTAACGCTACTGTTCGATATCCGACATTCAGAATTGCGACCGTTTGACATTATGAATATATCTTGCCAATTTTAGGCGATCGCCAAAACACCCTTCGGTCATAATTAGCAATAATCACATTTTAAAATCTGCTTTAACTTAAAATCTCATGTTGACTAGAGAAAACCATCCAGTACAAGATAACCAGCTACTCTATGAGCTTGCTCGTCTGATGTCGGGAGACTTCTCAAATCGCCAACAGTCTGATGCCGACCCCAAAAATTATGCTCACATTCGGATTTTTTTTCGCCCTTTACCTTGGGAGTTTTTCTCAGGGATTGGTCTATACTCCGAGCAGGTGTATGACTATAACCTTTGGAATCCCTATCGTCAGGGAGTGCATCGTTTAGTAGACAGAGGAGATCATATCTATATCGAAAACTATAGTCTTCGTGATGCAGAAAACTATGCAGGAGCAGGTCATAATCGTGAGATTCTAAAGACTATCCCCAACGACTGTATTGAGCGTCGTGAGAACTGTTCGATGGTGTTTCGCAAAGAAGGAGAGACTTTTTATGGCAGCGTTGAACCAGGCAATAAATGTCTAATCCATCGCAAAGGAGTTGATACTTATCTGGTCAGCAGTGTTGAACTGACTGAGACGACTTGGGTGAGTTGGGATCGAGGTTTTGATCTAGAAGGTGATCGTCAAATTTGGGGTTCGGCAATTGGACCTTTGAAATTTATTAAAAAAGAAAGTTTTATGACTGAATTGCCAGCAGCTTGCCAGGTTTAGAATTAACTCAACGGCTAGTTTTGGTTCTGTCAATAGGTCGAGTACGGATTGGAGTAGCTGACACAAGCTTTAAATAAAGCAATATATTATCTATCAATCAGTAAACATGATTAATACACCGGAGCTAACAGTAAAAAGTATGCTGCCACCAGTAGCTCGAAAAAAAATGCAGGCTTGGATTAGAAGCCGTCATCTAATTTGTTCGGGTAACTTTTTTATCCTCGAAACTTTAGAATATTCCACAATCGAGCGGTTTGAAGAATGCGTGCGCGGGTTAGGTGGCACCTTTATTTCTGTTGAACCAGTTCGAAAAGTTTGGATTGGAAATCATCGGCAAGTAATTTTATATCAGGCAAAAGCTAGCCTGCATACCCCCCATCACGAACTAAAACAGTACTGGATCAAATATGGTGGCTTTTATACAAAATTTGATGAAAAGTCTTGTTAAATTAAGAATCTTTAGTTAAAAAATTGAGATAATCAAAAAGCTTGGCTAAGGTTGTGAGCCATCTACTGCTATGTAAAGCCGATGAATTATGAACTCTCACTACAGATAGAGTTAGATTTAGTTCGTTAAATTTGTGTGGCGATCGCCAAATAATTAGATGCTTCTGCTTTACAATACAGGTAACATCAGACCCTAGCCTAGACATTATTTAATACTGCAAAAGTAATTCAAAAAGAATGGCAATTGTTTTAAATCAGATGGTTGCTAGACAAAGTAACAATTGTGTGGAGATTGGTAAGTTTGAACTTCATGCAGATCTGATTAAAATAGTTAACATAGACGCCAAAACTATTTTTTAGATTGTTATTTTTAAGTCTTAATGTTGTTTTATTGCTCACAAAAGCAGAAAAGCAATTGCAACAGCGACGGTAATTATAATGTGCGACTGATTCAAACAGGTTCTAATTAAATTTCCAAGAAGGGACAAAATATGCCACGCAAAAGATCGAAGTCAACCAAAACCACAGGTACATCCCGTAGAAAAAGCACTCCTGGAAGTAAAGCAAAAGAGAAGGCTGCTGCTGTAGAATCAGCAGGCGTGGTTGAAGAGAATACTGCTGAAAATATTGTTGAAACTGAGGCTATGGAGAACGTCGAACCAACCGAAAATAAGACTACTGCTGAAACAAAATCAGATGCTTTGCTTGAGTTGAAAGCCAAGATCAAAGAACATAAGGCGAATTACCAGGCGTTAAAAAAGCATGCTGGAGAACAAGAAGCATTAGTTAAAGAGTTAAATCAGCAAATAGAACAAGAAAAAGAGAAATTATCTCAAGAGTCTCAGCAACAGATAGAGAAATTAGAGTCGGAAAAGAATCAGGAAATCCAAGAGCTTCAGGAAAAGCTTTCGACAACTGAAGCTGAGAAGCAAGAATCGGCAAAAAGCTTAGTCGATCGCGAAGCTAAGATCCAAGAATTAGAACAGCAGCTAGACGCAGAAAAAGATAGCAGCCAGAAAATTCAGGGTAGCCTATCAGAAAAAGAATCAGCTGTAACTCAGCTAGAAGAGCAGTTAAAAGAGAAGCAGTCCGAAGTTGAGGTTGTTACTAGCGATCGCGAGCAGATTCAGCAGCAGCTAACAGAAAAAGAATCGGCTTTGACTCAGTTAGAGGAGCAGTTAAAAGAGAAGCAGTCCGAAGTTGAGGTTATCACTACTAATCGCGACGAGACAAAAGCGCAGCTAGCAGAGAAAGAATCAGCTCTGACTCAACTACAAAAACAGTTAAAGACTAAAGATTCCCAGGTTAAGAGCGTTACCAGCGATCGCGAGCAGATTCAAAAGCAGCTAACAGAAAAAGAATCAGCT
>JBCBEA010000145.1:0-8348 GCA_038529195.1 Cyanobacteria bacterium J06600_6 | reverse complement strand
TTCTCAAGGATTTAGATTTAACTCCTTGAGAAAATCTAGATCGGCGGGGAGATCGCTAGCTCCTGAGATATTTGATTTACCGATAGAAGCTGCTTCAGAAGCTGAAATGATTGTCGGAGCAGAATCTATGACTCTCTTTTTTTGACCGCCTTTCAGGGGAGCATTAGGATTAAAGCTAGTATCAATAACAGTTCTGTTGCAATCTTGCTGCTGAGGAGATTTAGTTACATTCTGGGGATAGTTTGCCAAAATTATTTGGTGGGTTTGCACATCAATTAGCTGAACCTCCAAATTATATTTAAAGACTTTGACAACAGAATTGACAAATCTCAACGACTCTTCTTTGGTTGGATTGAGCATTCCTAATACAAGATTACTGCCATCCAGCTTGAGAGGGAGAACCTCGTAATGCCGACAAGAATCTATGGGAAAAACTTGGTCGATTAATTGGAAGATTTCTTTACTATTAGCAAGACAGTCAGCAAACATTGCTGTCTTGAAGCTACCAGAATTAGAACTATTATTCATAGGAAACAGCCTAGCTTAAAATTTTGTTGAGTAGTAAATTGAGGAATCTTGCAGATGCTAATCAAGTCATCAGCTAATTAATCGATACTTAGAGTCGTTTATTTATCAGTTTGTTTATCGCACTTCTCAATCATAGATTACCCAAATTTGACCTAAAAATTAGCATACGTGGAGGTTTATTTTGCTAGCCTGAGGCGTTTTCGAGCATTTTCTCCGACTCAATTTGTTTTAAAATTGTGATTCGAGAGACTTTTAAGCAGCAAGTAAGGTAAATGACAGATAAATCGCCGATTCCCGTGGTAGTTAATGGTGCTTTGGGTCAGATGGGTAGGGAAGTAATCAAAGCTGTATCCCAAGCAGAGGATATGATGCTAGTCGGAGCAGTAGATCTTAACCCTGAATATTTGGGTCAAGATATTGGAGAGGTTGTCGGGATTGGTGCGTTAGAAGTCCCGATTTTAAACGATCTGCAAAGTGTTTTAGTCTTGGCAACTCAAGAAAAAATCCAGGGTGTAATGGTCGACTTTACTCACCCAAACAGCGTCTATGAAAATACTCGCAGCGCGATCGCCTATGGAGTAAGACCAGTTGTCGGGACAACAGGCTTGAGTGATGACCAGCTTCAGGATTTAACTGAATTTGCGGATAAGGCTAGTACAGGGACTTTGATTATTCCGAATTTTTCGATTGGTATCGTTTTACTTCAGCAGGCTGCTTTAGCTGCTTCGCAATATTTTGATCATGTAGAACTCATTGAGCTACATCACGATCGTAAAGCGGATGCCCCCAGCGGGACAGCAATCAAAACAGCACAAATGCTGGCAGAAATGGGGAAATCTTTTAATCCCCCCAAAGTAGACTCGAAAGAGACAATGGAGGGTGCTAGAGGTGCAACAGCAAGCAGCAATATTCCGATTCACAGCATTCGTTTACCAGGATTGCTTGCTCACCAAGAAGTGATGTTTGGCGCTCCAGGTCAGCTTTATACTCTACGCCACGATACTAGCGATCGCGCATGCTATATGCCAGGAGTATTGTTATCAATTCGGAAGGTGACTGAACTTAGTTCTTTAGTTTATGGTCTAGAAAAAATTCTCTAGCTAAACTGCGTCTAGATAGAAAAAAATCTATTGAGGATAGCTTAATTAACCATAGCAACCACAAATTTTAATGCTTAAACCATTAACAAAGGAAAAAACAGAACAGTTAATTCCCTTAATTGCCACGGGCAAACAGTATGCCTATTACTGGGGTAAATGGTCTGATGCTCTCAATCGAATTTTAATTTCTGTAGTTGGTTTGGTCGTAGTTTTAATCCTCGACGTTTTGTTTGGCGATCAGGGGGAAGCTCTAATTCTGCTCTTGGGTGGGGTTATCGGTCTTTACTGGCTTTGGTGTCCTGTTTATCAGGCGAGCCTGCGTAATAGTGCTAATCGTCGCTTTAAGTATTCTGGCTTCTGGCGCGGTAGAGTTTTAGAGGTGTATCTCACAGAAGAGTTGATTGGTGAAGAAGAAACTGTTAATCAACGAGGAGAGTTGGTAATTATTGAAAACCGCGAAAAGTGGATTAATTTAGTTTTGGGCGATCGCACAGGCTTTGAACTTCAAGTTCAAGCACCTCTCCAGCGGATCTATAAGGGCATTAAGCCGGGTCAAATTGCCGAACTGCTCGTCTTATCGAATAAGTTAGATCTCAGCCAAATTAATAAAATTTCAGATGCCTATCTACCCCAAAAAAATATTTGGGTTGGACAATATCCTTATATTCAAAGGGACGTGTTTATTGAGGTGAGTCGTCAGTTAGGAGGAAAAACTCCCCCCAGAGTACGTCGTCAAAGAAACTCCCGTATCAAAAAACGCGATCGCTAACTAGGGTTTGCAGTCAGCAAATCTTCTACAGCACAATTTTCCTACAGTACAGTCTCAGATAGAGACTGCTGATTTTGCTGATCTACCTGCCAAGCAAGCTGGAGTAAACTATTGAAAATTGCCGTGGCGATGTTTGCCCCTCCTTTGGCGCCAATAATATGGACGTTAGGAGTCGAAAAGCTTTTTAATCGCTGCTTGTTTTCAGAATTGACCAGTGTCGGTGGAGTTGCGATCACCAAACTGGGTTCAATCATCTTTTGTTCGATCAGATCCATCATCATGCTCATTGCCACCGGATCTTGACCAATAATATAGATCCCGTGAGGATATTTCGCCCCTAAAATGTTTAGTCCATTTGAGGCTTTTGTTCCGCCGTCTTTCACTTCTTCACTACCAGTAGTTGCACAGCAGTATACAGGGTTAGCAAATGTCTGCTGTAGTTTTGGCACAATGCTTACCTGAATTTCTGGTACATCAATAATTATTGGCAATACTGCCGTTAGTGCGGTAGCGCCTTTGGCTAATGCTCCCTGAGAAAATCTGAGCAAGGACTGATATTCGAGATCAGCACTAGCATAAATAACCTGACGAATAATTTCATACTGTGCAGGTGTAAAGTTTTCCGCAATCGCACCGACTTGGCGATCAATAACCGCTAGCGCAGAAGCCTCTGTAAAATTTAAGTCCATCCGCTTGGTAAATGATATTTTGTTTCAAGAATATTTTACACAGGTTAGCTCAATGTGCAGCAATACTAACTAAAATAATTTCCAGTCACTACTACTCAATCTTTTGAGTTGATTTAGATGACGGTTAACATAGAAGCGGTCTAGTCTCGACCAATTATGAAACGTGGTCGCATTAATGCTAATTCCCCATGCCCAGATGTGAGCCATTTTGGTTACAGCCTGCAAACAGGAGGTTTCTGTTTCTGTCAGGGGCTGTATTTTCTGATATCCCTGGAAAAAGGCATCTCTCACCTGACAATTGATTCCTGCACTCGAAGAAACCTGAAGAAATTTAGCTAGGTCAAAAATACGCCATCCATAGCCACACTGGTCGAAATCAAACAGGGTAATTTGATTATCGGCAGTAAAATGAACATTACCACTATGAGGATCTCCCCAGCAAACGCTCCAAAGGGGTGATTTTGATTCGAGACAAGATAATTGCTGGGCGATCTCGGCTGCGGTATCAGAAAGATATCCTAAATCTTGCTGACGCTCTCTTAAACAGGGTTCAATTATTTCTAAAGAGCGATCAAGTAAGTATTCTACATTCAAGGGTTGACGCTCAGTTTGATTATTGAAGGCAAGAGAAGCTTGATGAAGTTGACCCAAGGTTTTACCCATGATCCGACTTTGCTCAATGTTCAGATCTCCTTGAGGCACATTGCCAGGGGCAAAAGGAAAAAGCGCAGCATAGCGATCGCCTTCTAGGGCATTGATTGTGACAAATAGCTTACCTGATTTTGTTTTGAGAGGATGGGCGACAGGTAAATGCTGCTGGTGTAAAAAATCTAAAAACTCCAGCTCAAACTTAACGTCTGACTCGGAGCGCCAATGATGATGAGATATTTTTAGGATGTAAGGTTTGGTATCTGTTTCAATTAAGTAAACATCGCTCAAGCCACGATGCCAAAATAGACATCGATTAATTTTTCCTAGTTTGTGCTCATATTCTACTAATACACCTTTGATTAAAGCTTGGGGAGAAAGAGTAGAATAGATAGCTGGAAATACACCCATCGCTACCATCGATAATAAGACCTTTTACTAGCTATAGGTTTAAGTGTTCCAAGTAACGGTAAGTTAAAGTCTTGGGTCTAAAAGCTGCTACCTTTAATCGGCAACTCAATCTTTACCAAATGTGAATCTTCCCTGTCGTTTTACAGCGGGATATCTCACCTATATACCTAAACCTTGTTAGGGAACACTATTATAATTTACCTTTCCGCCCGTATTAACTTTCGTATCAAGTGATACGAGAGACCAACACTTAATAAAAGTACAGGAAATTATAGTCTACAGCAGCATGTTGAAGAGTGAACTTTGCTTTAGCCTGTCCTCTTATTTTTGAATATTAATCTTAAAAATGGCGGGAGGCGGATTTGAACCACCGACCTTCGGGTTATGAGCCCGACGAGCTACCAGACTGCTCTATCCCGCGTCGCTTTAGCAATAGTAGCACAGTCAATTGAGCAAAAGCAATGTAAATTACAGATCTTGCCGATCAGCTGCGTGATTAAGATTGAGTTAAAGCAGAGGTGAAGGTAAATAGTAGATTGATTTGTCTGTTCAAACTAAACATTTTTATCTTAAATATTTGTACAAGTTAGCTATTGATTCTATGGCTGGTAGATAGCCGACAAGAGTGTGTCTCCGCCAAATCTGACTAAATCGTTACAGGGTAAACCCGTAGCCTCCGCCGTAGATTGAATCACCTCCTCCGCTGCTGAGTGCTCTAAGCCAAAAGTATTAAGAGCGATCGCTTTGACTTTAACTGCACCAGGCATCTTGCCTGCATTGGCGACGGTTTCATAAAGCTGAATTACTTCTGCTAGAGGCGGAATTAAAAAATCTTCAAGGTCGCGAATATGCTTTGCTCCTGCACGATGGACTAATACTAGTCCTGTTGGTTGGCTACCACGAATTAGGGGTAAAGTTGCCGTTGAGCCAGGGTGTAAAAGCGAACCCTGTCCTTCAATGATGACTAAATCCTGTTTTTTGCTCAAATCCAAAACCGCTTGCTCAACTGCTCCTGCTGCAAAATCAACTCTGACCGCATCGAGGGGTATTCCTCTTCCGGCGATCGCAATTCCTGCCTGACCAGTGCCGATAAACTGCGCTTTAATTCCCTGCTTTAAGGCTGCACGATAGAGTTCGAGACTAGCAGACATTTTCCCTACCGCCATGTCTGTCCCCACAGTCAAAATTCTGGCAGCAGTTAGAGACTGAGCTTTCCCCCTACCAATTGTTAAGCCTGCAGGCTCTTGTCTCAGGTCCCAAATTTCTTGTTTGGGCTGCAAATAAGGAAACAAAGGCTGGAGAGGAGTATGTAAACCATTAACAATTGATAACCCAGCCTCTATCGCGATCGCTATTTCCGCCCGTAGTTCAGTTGGTAATTGACCGCCGGAGGGAGCAATGCCAATCAACAGAATATCGGGCTGATAAACGAGGGCAGAGGCAATATCTTGCACAATCGGTGCTGAATGCTCGATTTGGGTCAAGGATGCGAGAGATTCTCCTGCTGTCTCTGAATCAATCACCGCAACAATATCTGTCTGGCTGTAGCGCAGAAATGCTAATCCTGTTTTACCATGACTACCTTTCACTCCTCCCTGGAGTAGAATTGCGACTCGACTATTAGTTGTTAGCTGCATAAGTGACTCCTAATCCTGGTTGATAGTTAGGTAGCAAACGACCTGCCTTTATTGTTGCACCAGAGAAGGGATCGTCTACAAGATTTAAATGACTATCAAGATCTAAATAATCGGCGTAAGGAGCAAGATGAGCCATTGCTGTATTCGCGAGAGTGCTGTCTGAATAGCAGCCGAACATGATTTTAAAACCACAGGCTTTAGCGGTCTGAATTGCTTCAATAGCAGCGGTCAATCCCCCCGTTTTCATGATTTTTAGATTTACTCCTGCAACGGCATTTGCTAATCGAGGTATATCAGCACTGGTAAAACAGCTTTCATCAACAAAGATTGGCAGAGGTGAAGCCTCAGATAGTTCTGATAGCTGAGCATCTAAAGCCACGGGTAAAGGCTGCTCAATATATTCCACACTGCGATCGGCTAACCATTGAGACATATAAATTGCATCTGGCAAATTCCAGCCACCATTTGCATCGACAGTAATTCTCATGTCGGGAGCAGCATGACAAATTGCCTCAACCATCAGCTTGTCTGCCTCAATTCCTGCTGGACTACCAAGTTTGAGCTTGAGCATCTTGAAGTCTAGAGTTTTCTGCCAGTCTTGTAACCGTGCTAGTGCCTCGGAGGGAGTGCTAATGCCGATTGTGACCGAGATTGGAACAATGCGATCGCAGTTCAGCCCCCATATTTGCCACAGAGGTAAACCAGCCTTTTTGCCGAGCCAATCGTAAAGGGCAATATCTACAGCTGCCTGCACAGAAGACGAGACGTTTAACTCTTTGAGTTTGGCATCTATTTCCTGACGCTGTAAAGGGTGAAAAGGCTCTAAAAAGGGAATAATTTGTTTTAATTCAGTTAATAGACTCAGACTATTTTTAGGCTTGCTTTTATCGATGGAAAAAGGAGAGGCTTCTCCCCAGCCTTCAACTTCCTCCGATCGAATACGCAGTAAAAGGTTTGTACTTTGTGCCGTGGTGCCACGACTAATGCGAAGAGCGAATTTTTTATGTACGGTAAAAGTCTCGACGGTTAGTTGCATAGCTCAGATGTGAATTGTCGCTAAATAAATTATTTCTGATTCAGATTGCTTTTACCCAGACGAAGCATTAACTACAAGCTCGCAAGATAAATGCAACTTCCTGGAGGTTATCAGCGTCAAAAAACTTGTTAACATCGGGTAACTTAATTAAGCACCAACAGCTTAACTGTATTTGCTTTTATACTATTTCTTTTTATGTCCGTTACTATTCCTGCTCACGGTCGTTTTTGGGGTTCGGCGATCGCCATGACCTTAAACCTTGTAATACTGACTGTTCCGCAAATTTCCCAAGCGCAATCATCTGTATCGGGTGCCATCACCTTAAAATCAGATATTCAAGAATCCAATTCTCAGACTGGCATAATTACCGCTAGAGGAAACGTGAAAATTAACTATCCTGCTCGTCAGATACAGGCAACCGCAGCTCAGGCACAGTACTATAGCCGTGAGCGTCGATTAATATTGACAGGAAATGTTTATGTGCTTCAGGAAGGCAATAGTTTACGGGCAGAAGAAATGACCTACCTGATTGATGAAGGACGATTTATCGCCAAACCCCAAAGCGATCGGCAGGTAGAATCTACCTATATTATTACTGCACCAGAAGAATAATCAGGAATCTGAAAGCAAAATAGATAGCTGATAATTTGCGAAGCTACATGCGGGGAGTACCCCTTTGTCCTTTAGGACTGTTTACTGATAATTGTTTACTGTTTACTGACAAAACTGTGGCTTTAGTTTTAGAGAATATTCATAAATCTTACGGTAAAAGAAAGATTGTCAATCGCGTCAATCTTCAGGTTTCACCAGGAGAAATTGTCGGTTTATTAGGACCCAACGGTGCAGGAAAAACCACAACGTTTTATATCGCTACGGGTTTAGTCAAACCGAATGAAGGAATGGTTAAATTGAATGATCGCAACATTACCACCCTCGCCCTGCATCAGCGATCGCGCTTAGGTATGGGTTATCTAACTCAGCAGGCAAGCATTTTCCGCAATCTTAGCGTTAAGGATAATATTTTGCTGGTGCTAGAGCAGACTAAAATTCCTCGTCCCGCACGACCAATTAGACTACAGCAGCTACTCAGAGAATTTCGCTTGGAAACCGTTGCCGATACCCCAGGATCGCTTATTTCGGGAGGAGAACGTAGACGTACAGAATTAGCAAGAGCTTTGGCAGCAGGTTTAGACGGTCCAAAATATTTGCTTTTAGATGAGCCTTTTGCGGGGGTCGATCCCATCGCCGTAGCGGAGATGCAGGAGATTATTGCGCAACTGCGCGATCGTCAGATGGGCATTTTGATTACCGACCATAATTTTCGAGAAACCCTAGCTATTACCGATCGTGCCTACGTGATGCGTGATGGTCAGATTTTAGCTTCTGGCACAGCGGAAGAGCTTTATAACAATCCTTTAGTTAAGCAATATTATCTGGGGGATAATTTTCAAAAGTAGACGGATATTACATGCCTGCAAATTTCCATTATTATTATCCTAAAAACTCGCGCATGTATTTATTTACCAGTTC
>JBCBEA010000144.1:0-8383 GCA_038529195.1 Cyanobacteria bacterium J06600_6 | reverse complement strand
TTTATTCGGCTGAACTATCACTCCTGTGCGATTGGAGACTAGACGAATAAAGCGATCGTGGGTGCTAACGCTTTTGCTCATGAGTCGGGAATTCATCAGGATGGAGTCCTAAAAAATAAGCTTACCTACGAAATCATGGATGCCCAGTCCATTGGTCTGACGGATAATCAGCAGATTGTTCTCGGCAAGCACTCGGGTCGTAACGCCTTCCGCACTCGTTTGAGTGAATTGGGTTTTGAACTCTCTGAAACCGACCTTAATAAAGCCTTTATTCGCTTTAAAGAAGTTGCCGACAAGAAAAAAGAGATTAGTGACTGGGATATTGAGGCAATTGTCAGCGACGAAATTCGCCAGCCTCCCGAACTCTTCCGTCTCGAATTAGTCCAGATATCCTGTGGCGATCGCGCTCGTCCAACAGCAACGGTAACAATTCGCACTCCCGATGGCGAGGAATTAACCGATGCAGCAATTGGCACTGGTCCGGTAGACGCGATCTATAAGGCAATCAATCGTGTCACAGATATACCCAACGAGCTAATTGAATTCTCGGTGCAGTCTGTCACCGCGGGTATTGATGCGATCGGCGAGGTCACTATTCGTATTCGTCATCAAGATCGGGTTTATTCTGGTCGTGCTGCCAATACAGATATTATTGTCGCTTCTGCTAGAGCCTACTTGAAAGCTTTAAACCGTCTTTATGCAGCTCTGCAAGAGTCGGAAAAAGTAGCTTCTCAGGTCGCAATCTAACCTAACTCGGAATTTCTTTTAATTGCTCGCTTTCGACGGTCAGTGATTCCAAAGTTATGGATTTCATTGACTATTACTATCGGTCTTCATAATTGTGGAGATCGATTTTATTTTAATCTTCCTTGTTGTTTCCATTAACTTCCATGTTTTTTAATTCGATCTCAAGATGATTATTCTGATCGGGGAAAGCTAAAAACGGCTACTTTAAACTTCCTAAGAGTATTTTTATTCAGGATAATTATTAATCAAGTTACTGCATCTTTTTCCCAAACTAAGAGCCAAAAATTAACAGATCTAAAGTTTGCAGACCCACATCGAGCATAATATAAAAAACAACTGCGGAAATTTCATGAAACTTTCTCAGATTAGGTCGTTTGTCGCTGTGGCAAGATGTGGCAAGTTTAGTCAGGCAGCAGTTGAACTAGATCTGACTCAGCCTACCGTTAGTCATGCGATCGCCACTTTAGAAGCAGACTTGGGAGTACAGCTACTCTTTCGCGGCAAAAAAGGCGTGCATCTTACTCCCGCTGGAGAAAGCATTTTAGTTCACTGCGATCGTGTTTTAAATTCGATTGAAGATATTCAGCAAGAAGCAAATCGTTGCAAAAGTTTGGGGGTTGGAAAAGTCAGAATTTCCGCTTTCCGTGGTGCAGCAGCTCAGCTATTACCCAAAATCAGAGCCGAGTTTAAGCTCAAATATCCTCAAATTGAGGTAAAAATTGTTGAAGAGAAAGATTGTCCCCAAGTCGAACAGATGGTTTATGAAGGTAAAGCCGATGTGGGGTTTACAATACTGCCTACTTCTAAAGACCTGCTGACTATGGAAGTACTTAAAGATAACTATGTTGTCCTGCTTCCTCCCAATCTCAAGCTCGATCTAGATCTAGAAATCGATTCTCCTTGTTTGAACTGGCTACAGCTACTGGCGATTCCAATTATTTCTTATCCCAACCAGAATACCTGCTTCAAACAGATCCGCGCTTATTTTGCCAGTGCAGGACATCAATTCCAGCCTGCTGAACAGGTGAGAGAAAGTGATACGATTGTGAGTCTGGTTGCTACGGGTTCGGGTGCAGCGATTTTACCCCAGCTATCAGTCTTTCATCTACCCGACGGGGTAAAGATGTGCCAGCTACCTCAACCATTACAGCGTCGAGTTGTCGTTGCGACTCCCAAAGATACCAATCTTTCCCATGCGGTGTGGGCTTTTACTGACTTTATTCAGCAGCTAGACTTATCAATAATTAGTAATTAGTAATTAGTGATTAGCTGTATTTATTACTCAGCAATCAAATGCTTTTCTACTAGCCTTGCTGCCTGCTTAGGTTTTACCTGCTTATAAATAACTTTATCGGGCATCATAACTAGGGCTGGAGCTTTTTTACACTGCTTGAGACAGCCTGTTTTCTTAATTGGAATTTTTTGTGTTAAGCCGAGATCCTGTAATTTGGCTTCTATCTCGGCACAAACTTTTTTACCACCCTTCTTCCAACAGTTAGACTTTTGGCAAATTAGCACTTTGGCTTTAGATTTAACCTGGCTATTAAAAACAGGTAGTAAAGATACTGTTTTAGTTTTGACGCTCGTCGTCATATCTAGCTGTTCGGAGGCAAGCACCATTATTGTTTGTGCTTTGTATTTAGTTGTCTCTTTCTTGGCATTATGTTTTGTTTCCCCCTCAACCTGTAGCTTACAGCCTGGAAACAATTTGCCGATCTTTTTTCTCAGCTGTTTGGGGATTTTGATCCAGTATTCACCCGACTCGGTAACTAGCTTGATGTATTTAATCTTTTTCTGTTCGTAAGAAATCTTACTCAGCTCACCACTGAAGTTAAAGGGGTTAACTACCTTGTCATCTTTTGCCATTGTGATTCAAAAATTCTGTCTGTTATGACGTTCGCCCTGTAAATCCCAGCAATTATCTAACCAATTAACCAGCTGTCCTCGTTCGACGTTCGACTGTCTGACAACGCTCCAAATTTGAATCAGAGTCGTCGGACTATCTAAGTTTACCAGCAGAGGTTCGTTAGTAGAACATTGGCAATCAATACCCAGAGATTTTAAGCGTCTGTAAACTTCCCAGCGGTAAGCCCACTTTACGCCTATTTCACGTTTAGACTGTTCATCTACAGGAATATTAAATTCTGAATTGCGATCGCTCATTTTTTGACCTCTAAATAGCTATTTTGTTCTTTTTCAGTTTCAGCTTATTGATTTTAATTATCAATAGTTAGCCATGATGAAGATTATAAAGCATTAATTGATAATATTTTGCAATAAATTTAGAGAGCCAACGATTCAACTAGCTCAGGTTATTTGTTTTTGGCTGTCCCACTACCAAATACAGCACTTTTCATCCGTACGAGATTTGGCCAATATTGACCGATTATTTTCTTCAGAGGTGAAGCTGTCTGAGGAATCCACAGAGTACTGCGCTGCTTTTGCGGGTTATGGTCGATGTTATAGGCATAGGTGGCGATTGAACGTCTAAACCGTCCTGGGGGAAAAGAGATCGGATCGTAACCGTGGAGAGTGTAATCTCTGGTAAACATAATTACACAGCGATTAAACAAAGGTTCAATTTCCGTATATTTACCTGTTTCAAGGTGCTTGAGCTTCAGCTGTCCCCCATATTCTGGTTGCCAGCCAGGATTTAGGTATAGCAAAATATTGAGGTTGCGAAACCAGTTGTGATGACAAGGATGGTAGTTAAAATCGACGTGCATATCCAAAAAACTGCCTGCTCCGCCTTGATGAATCCCCCCACCGTGAAATTCGGGATCGACAAATACATCTTGCTGAGTAATTTGACTCACAATTTTTTGAAAGCGATCGGACATGAGGTCTTGATAAATTTCTTGGCAGTCTTCAGAAACTTCTTTGAAATTTGCTTTTTCGTACTTGTTTTTGGCAAAAATATAGTCTCGGCTTTTGTTGAGATCGTCTGTGCCTGGAATAGGGAAGGTAGCTAAAATTTGGTGTAGCTTTTGCGGATCGGCAAAGTTATCAATAGTTACGAAAGAAAAAGGTTCCGCATTTTGAAATTCATCTTTCAATGCCAAAATATTATTTTCTATAGCTGAAAAATTAATCATGATTTAAGAAGTATTTTATAAAAATTATTTGTAATCTTGAAACAAAAAACTAAGAGCTTATAGACCAATAGCGGTGCTGTTAATTTTTAGCTTGCGCTTAACGATGACTATATTGCTGAGATTCATGAGCAGTAAACTGATCGAAGTGGCGATCGCTGCTCCCACTACGCCCCAACGGGAAATCAACAGGTAGTTTAAGCAGGTATTTAAAACGGCGCTGCCGCCTCCCGTGATGGCAGTATATTTTTCATGACCGGTCATATTTAGTATTAGTCCTCCCAATCCCGTGATAGTAAACAGAAGTTGACCCAAGCAAAGAATAATCAAAGCATTTTGACCAGCAATAAATTCTGTGCCAAACAGGCTCAAGTACCAAGAGCTAATGCCAATTAAAACAGCAGTAATTAGTACAGTAGGTAGTAAAGCTAACCTCGCAGTTTTAACTATTATTCCCTGAAGTTCCTGTAGTTTTTCTTGCGCATATAGACTGGCAATCTTGGGAGCTAAAGCACTGCTAACTGCCATCAGAACAAAATTGATTAACTGTGCGCCTCGGTTGACAGGGACATAAATCCCGGCATCAGCAATACTTTGGAGGCTGCCTAACATTAAAATATCAACTCTGGCGTTAATAATATAAATACCCTCAATCAGCATGAAGGGTAAGGCGCTAGCTAGCCACTGTTGGCGACGATACTGCGGGGCGATTAAAGATACGGCAGTGGGTAATGATCTGTCGAGTAATTTAACGCTGACAATTAAGGTTGCTGCTGTAACTAAGGTATAAATACTCACGCACCATTGAGCAGAGAGAGAATGTCTGGAGAGGGCAAACGCAAATACAACAGCCACCAGAATACCTACTGGTGCAATTAACATTTCGGGTAACAGTCCTAAAGTCACCTGTCCTAAACCACGCATTGCTCCGCGTCTAAGATTTCTGAGGGCAGCAAAAGGTAGGGCAGTCATGGTAATACAAAATGCCGTAAACAGAGGTAAATCCTTGCCCATGCCCATTGTCCAAGCGATCGCCATAGCGACAAGAGCGATCGTCAAAGAAGAGCCGAAAGCCAGCCAGTTTGACCAGCGCAAAATGCCTCGCAGTAATCCCCAAGCCAAATTGCTCTTATATACCGCCACTTCTCGAACTAGCAGGTTATCAAGTCCCACGGTACTAAACACCCCGAGCAAATATGACCAGGAAACCGTATAGGTATAGATTCCAAACTCAGTTGCTCCCAAAAACCGAGCCAAAATTAGGCTAGTGAAAAAAGTGCAGCCCATGTAGATTGCCCGAAGACCAAAACTGCTAACTATTTGCTTGAGTAGACGATTACCAGGATTGCCAATTGTTTTATTCATTAGGATCTAGCTAGAGCCGTAGCAGATTGAGGTGCTTCAGTGATGGCGCGGTCAAAGCCAAACTTTTGGCGGTCAAACCACAGTAAGCCAAGACCAGTCGTAACGAGAAAAGAGCCAGCCAATCCCGCCATAAACACAGAGCTAGGACTAGGATTAGATGGTTTTTCGGGCAGATTGGGTTGAGTAATTAGCTGTAACGGCGGATAGATGGCGGAAATATTCTCGCGACCGAAATCTAATTTGGCTAAACTCGAAGCAAAAACTGTTTCTGCCACCTGTAAATCGCGTTTCAGACTGTCTACCTGAAACTGTTCTTGGGACATTTTACGCAAGCGAGTTTCGAGAGTGTCTATCTGTAGGGATAGCTCTTCATTTTGAGCTTTAAGACGCTGCCATTCCGCACGGTTACTTAGTAAATCTTGCTGTAAACCTTCCCTTGCTAAAACATTCTGAGGATCGAGGGTTAAAGAATCAATCTGAGTTAAAGTAGCGAGGCTAACCGAGCGACCTAAAACAAAGCTAGCTCTTTGACTCATTGCTTTCCCAATGCTGTTTAGCTCGCTTTTTTTGTTTCTGATAATCGGATGACTAGATGTAAAGCGATCTGACAAGTCAGTTAAAGCACTTTGAGCTTGAGCATAATTAGTGCGATATTCCTGGTAAACCGAGTCTCCTGCTAATTTGTAAGCATCTCCTGTATTTGCTGCCCCCAAACTTCTAACATCTCGACTCAGCTGACTATAGCGCTTGGCCAGACCTGACTGTTGAGCAGTAGATTCTGCTTTTTGACGGCGTAAATTTTCTAGATTGTCCGTCAAGTTCGTAATTTGTTCGTCGGTACTGATTCCAGATTTAGCTCGATATTGCGATAGTTTTTCCTGAGCTGCCAGCAATTTAGCTTTAGCTTCACCAAGAGTAACTTGAGTCTCTTGTTCCTGCCGTCCTAGCTCGGTTTGACGCAACTGTTCGATATGTTGAGTCATGGTGCGATGGAACTCTCTAGCTTTAGCCCTTGCCTCCTCTGGAGTACTGCCTTCGATTTCAAAGGCAATGATACCGTTAGCTTCGTCTACATCAATTTGTGGTGGCTGATATTCGTCCACAGTCTGGTTTGCCGAGTTGGCAACCTCAGCCAAGAGCTCAGGACTAGTCGCAACGTATACATAGTCGTTGCGAGGATCTTGATCAGTAGGGGGAGTCCAGCCTCCCGCAGTTGGACTAGCTTTCCCCCCATCGGGCAAGACAACCTCAACTCCAGAATCAATTTCTAGAATTTTAACTCCCCACTGACTAGTGTAGGTAGGTGGTGTGAGTCGAAGATAGCTACCGGCAAAAAGCCAAACTAAACCATTGAGTAGACAGCCCCAAGCCAGAAAGCTGCCCAACTTGGGTTTAGCATCAGACAACTTTGATTCGGACTCGGCATAAAGGGGTGTTGCCTCTGTGGCTAGTAGTTCTGGTTGTGAGGCAGAATGGCTCAAGACAGGATTGGCAGCTGATTGGCGCTCAATATGAGGCTTAATAGTAGATGCAGCGGGTACAGCCAGTTTGCCCGATTGACAAAGTTTTCTAACTATCTCAATTAAATGTTCCGCAGAAGTAGATTTAGGCAGGTATGCTCCTGCACCAACTCGAACAGCTTGCTGACCATGTTCTTCTGTGTAGTGACCCGTCAGAATAATTACCTTAATTTCGGGGTATAGAGCCGTGACGGTACTAGTCATCTCTAAACCTGTTATTCCCCCTGGCATTTCTACATCCATAAAAACCACGTCGGGTTCAAGGATTTTGATCTTATCTAGGGCATCAATGCCATTTTGAGCAGTAGCAACTACGTGACAATCAGGTTCGTTAGCGAAATAAGCGGTTAATTGTTCTCTAACAACCTTTTGGTCATCTACTATAAGAATCTCGATCATGGGATTTACTTCTTGAAGGGTGTGGCAGGGCTGATAAATATTTATTCTAAAATTTAACTAGCGTTTTGATTTCAATGGTACTACTTGAGGTTCGGAAGCAGCAGTGATCGAATCAGAGGGTGGCAATGAAGAGCTGTCAATGAAGGAACTAAAAAGCTGTTCATAATCAATCAAATCGCGATCGCCGGAAAAAGCTTCGTGATATCGCTGAAGACTGGCAATGCTCATAGCCTGAAGTGCTTCTGCATCATCTAGAATCTGGTCGAACTGCTCTGCACAGTGAGATTCATCATCAAAGAAAAGCGAGCCTGATCCTGCAACCCAGGTATTGAAGTGATTACCGTGAGCTAAAACTGGAGTGCCTGCTGCAAGAGCTTCAACCAAGGAGGGATTGGTGCCACCGACAGTATGTCCGTGAACATAAAGTCGAGCATAGTGACGTAAAGCATGAACTTCATCGCGGTCGTATACGCCACCAATAAATTCTACTTCTTCCCCTGCTGCTGCCATTACCCGTGCATGATATTCATTTGACTCTGGCTGATAGCGTCCTAAAACGATAAGCTTGCAGCCTCGGTGACGACGAGAAAAAGCCTGAACAATTTCCAAAATCATGTTTTCGGGTTCTGGTCGGGCAATGACCAGAGCATATTCATTCTTGTGAAGATTATACTTGCTTAAAAGAGTTTCATCGGCAGATTCAACCGCTTCTGTACCGTAAGGGATTGTTGCAATTTTGCTAGGCTTGACCCCACCTTTTATAAAGTGTTGGGCAATTTGGGGATGATCGGCAATCAGGCGATCGCTAAACCAAACTCCACATCTTTCATTAATAAATAACCAAGCTTTTTGAATACCGTTCCACTTTTCACGCCACCATTCCATGCCGTCCATGTTAGTCAGAACTACGCGCTTTTTAAGACGATAAAGCAGAGAAAAAATAGCAGTGTTGTAGCCTAAAACTAAAACTACGCCATCTTTTTTCAAGGCATCAAGTGTTGATTTATAGTCAAAAATAATCGACCATAAAGCGCCATTATTAGGAGTAGGAATATGAACTAGATTGATTCCCTTCCAAGTTTTAGGCGTTAGTTTATCCCCAGTATCTTGGCAATAGACGGTAATGTCCCAACCACGATTAACTAGATATAAGGCTAATCTTTGGGCGAAGGTTTCAAATCCACCATGATTACCAGGAATGCCTCTAGTGCCTAAAATTAATAACTTGCGTTTCATATTAGTATTTATAGTTTGATAGTT
>JBCBEA010000143.1:0-8391 GCA_038529195.1 Cyanobacteria bacterium J06600_6 | reverse complement strand
GACACTAATCTCACTATTTTTGGTGAGTGGTGCGGTAGCAACATCCAAAAAGGAGTAGCTATTTCTCAGCTAAAGCGTAAAGTTTTTGCCATCTTTGCGATTCAAGATGGTGGCGTTGGAGAAGAGATAGCCCAGCTAGAAATACGTCCTGAGAAAATTAGGGAAATATTGCCCCATCATGAGGATATTTTTGTCTTACCCTACTATGGAAAGCCTGTAGAGCTTGACTTCGGTGATGGTAAGCAGTTGCAGGCTGCTGCGGACAGGATTAATCAGATGGTAGAAGCGGTAGAAAAAGTCGATCCTTGGGTCAAAGAGAATTTTGGCATTGAGGGAGTAGGCGAAGGATTGGTTATGTATCCTGAAGTGGAGGATCTTGTTGAGAGAGATCGGTATACGCAGCTGATCTTTAAGGCGAAAGGTGAACAGCATCAGGTAGTGCGCACCAAAAAAGCTGTACAGATAGATCCTGAGGTAGCCCAAAATATTGCTGAATTTGTCGAACTGTTTGTCACGGAGGCGAGACTACAGCAAGCGTTGTCAGAAGGCTGTAATGGTCAACTAGATATGAAGCAAATGGGTTCATTCCTGAAGTGGATTTCTTCTGATATTCATCAAGAAAGCGAAGCAGAATTAGCAGCAGCAGGCTTAACCTGGAAAGAGGTAAATAAATCGGTTAACAGTGCAGCAAGAAAATGGTACACCAACCAGGTGACGAATATTTTTTAGTTGGCGCTAATTTACTAGAACAATCAGGGGCTTTTCCCTCAAAGCCCCTACGGCTATTGTCGCCGATCAATCTTCACTAGATAGCGATTGCCATTTAATACCAAGCTAGCTCTTCTGGTAAATCGCCACTGCTGTATTCCAAGTGAATTATGCGCCTAGACTTTTGATTCATGCTTTTGTTAGAGGAATGTAGGATTAGCGGATGCATTATCAAAGCATCTCCTGCCTGCATCTGCAAAAATATTGGTGATTGCTGTTGAACAATCTGATTAATTTCTGCTTGATTTAATATTCCTAAATGATGCGATCTGGGTAATGTTTTTAAGCCACCATTACGGGCATTAGTATTATCTAGAGCAATTCTAATCGTTGTAATTGCTTCTAAAATATTTAGCGGTGGCTGTACATGAGGAACACCCTGTTTAGTTGTCCAGTTTTTGAAACCAGCCAGCTCGACTTTACTTGTTACTGCGACAGTTTTATCCTGATGCCAAGGTACAGACCAATTATAGTTAGCATTTTTATTAAAATAAATAGCTTTGATTAGACGAAATTGAGAGTGATCTACCTGGTGATGGAGAAAATCCAGAATTAAATTAGAATGAGCTAACTCATTAACTAAATGGATCTGACGATGCAGCCTCCTCACTCCATAATCTGACTGTAGGTCGATATTATCGGCTATTGCCTGACGGAGATTAACCACCGTCTGCGAATCGATTAGCTGTTCAATTATTTGATAGCCTGCTGAACAAAAGTTACTCATTGCTTAGAGTTAAAATTTCATCATGCGATCGCGAATATTGCTTAAATTTAATTGTGGGCAAACTTAATCTTTGCCTCACTTTCAGATTAGGTAGTCTTGATTCCTTATTTTAGAGTGAAAACCAGATAGCGACTATGGCTAAATCAATTGCTGTTTACGATTCGCGAATGCATTTTATAGTTGATGCTGATGCCAAGCTGGAAAAGTTAGCAGCGGGTGCAAACCATACAGAGGGGGTGGTTTATTGCCCAGCAGATGATAGCGTTGTTTTTAGTGACGTGGTGAATGATCGTCTGTTACGTTGGACTCAAGCAGATGGTGTAGAAGTCATTCATCAATCGGCTTACTACTACCATAACGGCAACTCTTTAGATTTGGCAGGACGTCTAGTTAGCTGTTCTCACGGTAAGCGAGCAATTGTCGGACAAAAAGCAGGTGGGGAATGGGAAATACTATGCGATCGCTATCAAAATCTGCGTTTAAATAGTCCTAACGATTTGGTGGTTAAAAGAGACGGTACAATCTGGTTTACAGATCCGCCTTTTGGACTAACTCAACCTTTAGAGGGATGTGGCGGACAACAAGAACAGGCCGGCAGCTTTGTTTATCGCTTTGATCCGAATACGGGAGAGATTGATGCCGTTGTCAAAGAAATGGAACGTCCCAACGGTATAGCTTTTAGCCCCAATGAGACGATTTTATATGTTTCTGATACTTCTCAAGTTAACTACAGCCAAGGACATCACTATATTCGTACTTACGAAGTAGTAGGCAAGCAGGTAAAAAATGGTAAAGTATTCGCAGTCATAGAACCTGGACAACCCGACGGTTTAAAAGTAGACGAGCGAGGCAATGTCTTTACCAGTTCTGCCGATAGCGTGCAAGTATACGCCCCTGATGGCACTCAGTTGGGTAAAATTTTTGTGCCTGAAATTGTGGCGAATCTGACGTTTGGTAGCAAAGATGGTAAATGCCTGTTTATTGTTGCGGGGGGTTCTTTATATGCCATCAATATTTTGTAGGACTAGAAATATCAGAAACGATGAATATGTTAGAACCAATTTTGAATCTATGGCGATCGCTATTTCCTGTTTTTCCCATAGGCATGCAGGGTTATGCTTTATTGGCTTTGCGAGTTGGTTTAGGAGTTTTGTTTGTGATCCACGGTTATCCGAAACTGATTCATTTAAAAACCTGGTCTAAGGCTCTAAAAATGCCTCTCTGGCTCTGTTTCCTCTCAGCTTCATCTATGTTTTTGGGTGGATTTTGCTTAATTGCTGGTTTTTTAACTCCTTTTGCCTGTATCGCTTTGCTATGTTCGATGGTGTTTGCCCTAGTCTTAGAAATTACTCTGGGATTGCCTTTTGTAGCACCCGACCCCTATCTGATTCCTGAAGGAGACTATGAGGGTCCCAATGGTAAGGGCGAACCCCCCAGTCAGGAAAAAGCATTTGTGTTTATTTTGATGTTGGTTACTCTGCTCATTTTGGGTGCGGGAGGTTTCTCAATTGATGCTTGGATATTAGGCGTTAATTAATTATCTACAATAAAAACATGACAAATACAAACGAGCATTACGACTTAATTATTATTGGCACAGGGGCAGGTGGGGGCACTGTGGCTCATGAACTTGCGCCAACGGGGAAGAAGATATTAATTCTGGAAAGAGGAGAATTTTTACCCCAGGAGAAAGAGAACTGGAGTCCAAAAGAAGTTTATCAGGACTACCGCTACTATACTGAGGAAAAATGGCGCGATCGCCACAACGAAACTCTAGCACCTCAAACCTGCTACTACGTGGGTGGTAATACGAAAGTCTATGGCGCGGCACTTTTGCCAATGCGGGAACGAGATTTTGATGAGGTCGAGCATAAGGGGGGAATTTCTCCCGCCTGGGAACTCAAGTATCAGGATTTTGCTCCCTACTATGTCCGCGCTGAAAAACTATTTAGCGTTCATGGTCAGAAAGGACAAGACCCTACCGAACCAGAAAGAGAGGAATATCCCTACCCTGCTGTAAGTCACGAACCAGACATGCAGGCAATTGCCGACAATCTTAAGCAGCTTGGCTACGCTCCCTTTAATTTGCCCATTGGCATTAAGCTGAATGAGGTAGATCGGACACTCTCGGAGTGTGTGCGTTGTGATACCTGTGATGGCTTTCCCTGTTTAATGGATGCAAAAGCAGATGCAGAAGTAAACTGTATTAATCCAGTTCGACAACACAACAATATAACCCTGTTAACGGGGGCAAAGGTTACTCGCCTACACACTAGCGAAACTGGTAGAGAAGTAACCCAGGTTGAGGCGGAAATTGGCGATCGCCGAGAGCTATTTTCAGGCAATATTGTGGTCGTCGCCTGTGGTGCGATCAACTCCGCAGCTTTACTACTCCGTTCAGCAAACGATGCTCATCCTCAAGGTTTGGCAAATAGTTCCGACCAGGTGGGACGCAACTTCATGAAGCATTTATCAACTGTCATTGTGGATCTAGATGACCGTGAAAATCATGCCACCTTCCAAAAAACGATTGGGCTCAATGACTTTTATTGGGGAGAAGCTGATTTTCCCTATCCGATGGGGATGGTGCAAAATACGGGCAATATTAAAGCCGATATGATTCCTGGTCAGGCACCAGCTTTACTTGCTCCTTTCGTGAAAATCATGCCCGAAAAAGCCCTAGAGTTTACGGCTTTGCATACCACTAGCTGGTGGCTACAGACAGAAGATTTACCCGACCCAGAAAATCGAGTTCGCTGGTCAAACGATAAGATTCGCGTAGACTATACGCTGAATAATTTAGAAGCTCGCGATCGCTTAATCGAGCGTTGGAAGCAGGTACTAAAAAAAATGCATCGCACGACTAAGCACGTAGTTCCCTTTGGCTATTATCCTAGTAGCTGTATGCCTCTCTCAGCAGTGGGTCATCAATGTGGAACCTGTCGCTTTGGCTCAGATCCGACTACCTCTGTACTGGATCTTAACTGTCGTACTCACGATTTGGATAATTTATACGTAGTAGATAGCAGCTTTTTTCCTTCTAATACTGGCGTTAACCCAACTCTAACGATTATTGCTAATGCAATTCGAGTCGCAGAACATTTAAAACAACGTTTGTCAGCATAGCGAAGACAGTCAGACTAATAGATATGGCTATTGCAATTCTGTAAAACTTTAAATAGCCATTCTGCTTTTAGTTTTCTATAGGTCAATTTCTGAGGTTAGAAAATAGCCAAAATAGAATCTATACTTACCAGAAATAAGAAGGGCGCTGCACATTTGAAGGATGATTTGTCAAAGTTTCTAATTCGCGGGTGGTCTTAAAAAGCTGATAGCTGATAGCAACAAACACAAAGGACTCATCCGCACGCACTACGTTGTACGTCATGCATTAAATTAGCAACGCCCTCAATCAAATCCAACAACATAATGTTTAATGCAGGCATCACTAAATTTAATTAAACAATACTGGCTATTTTGTACCTTATTGATTCTGACATTAATTACTATCCTCTCTCTCAGACCTTTAGATAGCCTGCCTCCCGTACCTGGTACAGACAAAACTCATCATGTCATTGCCTATGGAGTTTTAATGCTACCTACCGCAATTAGAAAACCTAAACATTGGCTGCTAATTGCGCTGCTCTTTGCTGTTTTTAGCGGAGTAATTGAACTGATTCAACCCTATGTTAATCGCTATGGTGAATTGGAAGATCTCCTCGCAAATATAGCAGGTTTAGCCTGTGGGTTAGTGATTGCCAAAATCCTTCGCTCTTTTTTACTTGCCGATGTTGATCCAGACTAGTTTATAGTCCCCAATATTTGATTCGTTCTGCTAACCATCCTGATTCCTGCAAGTTGGCGATCGCCCGATTTACTTTGGCGCGTAATTCCTGATACTGTAAACCTTTGGGCATGACCACTGCTAAAGCTGACCCCGATAATCTTGCTGGCAGTAGCCTGTAGTTGGGATATTCTTGAGTCAAGCCAGTCAGAACAGAGCGATCGCCAGCAAAAGCGTCAGCCTGATCGCTTTCCATTAACTCTAAAGCTGCTTGATAAGATTCAACACCGATCAGCTTGGCGGTGGGTATTCGATGACGAATTACCGCAATAGTCGCGGAATTTTTGAGTACGGCAATTCTGGTGAAGGGCAAACTACGAACATTATCGATCTCCTGATTCTTGGTAACTATACCCGTACCATCCAAATAATAATAAGGACTAAAATCAACGATTCGACTTCGAGGAGTTGTAACTGTAACTCGGGCAATAGCTAAATCTACCTCGCCTTCTAAAATTACCTGTAATCGACTTTGATTGTCCACAGGCAAAAAAGCGATCGCCTTTGAATCCTTCAATAGTTCTTCAGCTAGTTTGCGCGCAATATCAATTTCCAAACCAACTAAATCACCATTTTTAGTGGTAAAACCTAGAGGACGAAGATTATCTTTAACCGCCACCTTTAATTTTCCCTGAGACTCAATTTCCGACCATTCCCGCGCCGAGGTTAACTGCGGATTGACGGCGAAAAGAGCAAGTAAAAAGCTAACGGCAGAAGTTGTTATCAATAAATTTAGCAGCCGATGTTTCATTAGAACTCCAGCGAGAATCACCATTGACTATTTAGATAAGAGTTAAGACAATATTAAACAATTGTCATTTGTCAATTATCCATTATCCATTAACAAAAACAGCAAAACTCGGTCTGATCGTCCAAACCGAGTCTCTTCAAATTTGCAGTCATTCAGTTTTAGGTGAATTTAATTCGCTGACTTAGCTACTTCAACTACTTTAGTAAAGGCCTGTGGATCTACCATTGCCAACTGAGCTAACATTTTGCGATTTAAGCCGACTTCTGCTTTTTTAAGTTGATGAGTCAACTTGCTATAGCTCAAACCGTTCATTCTGGCTGCAGCGTTGATGCGCGTAATCCAAAGACGACGGAAATCGCGCTTGCGCTTACGGCGATCGCGATAGGCATTACGTAATGCCTTCATTACCTGCTGGTTAGCAGTACGGAATAGTTTGGAGTGAGATCCACGAAAGCCTTTAGCTAGCTTCAGAATCTTTTTACGACGCTTGCGGGCTACATTACCGCGCTTGACTCTACTCATAATTAATATCTAGGGAATATTTAGGAATTTTACTTAGTGATAATGTCAACAACCAAATTTAGCTGTAGGGCATCATAGTGCGAATTGTTTTCTCATCATTCTCATGCACTACCGCCATGTTTGATAGTCTACGGCGGGTACGCTCTTTGCTCTTGCGCTCTAAAAGGTGATTTTTAAATGCTTTGCGACGCATGATTTTCTTGCCACTACCAGTAATACGAAAACGCTTGGCAGCGGACTTTTTGGTTTTTAGCTTAGGCATGAACTGCAGATAATTAGACACAGTCTCCAATTATACTCTTGGACAGAGACTAATTACAAGTCAAATGTATGAGACTTCACAGCTAAAAAAAACCCACTCTTGCTATCAGGTGGGATTCTAAAATATTTTTTTACTGGCTTGAGATTTACGTTGAAACTGTTTGAGTTATCAGGTTAATTGAAGGATATCTAGTCAAAGATATCAATAATTACTCTTTCAATTGAACGCTCTACACCTCTTTGAACACTATTAACCATAACTCGTTCAATCGTTGAGGGATTGCGTTTGCTTTTAGCCGTTTGATTAGTTTCTGTATCATCATTAACCAAAACTTCGCCCATGAAAGTATAGCTAAGGCGAGTATTCACATGATCTTCGCTTTGCACTTCATTTTTCTTGCTACCTGTATAAAATTCTTGTCCTTCTAATATTTCAACACTGACTAAACCCCCTTCTGACGAGATCATGCCCGAATGTACCGCAGTACTACAAATTCCTGAGTTTGAGGTGTAAATATTCGTTCCCCAAATAGGAGCATGAATCAAATCTTCTGGGGCAGGTTGGCAGAAAAAATCATAAGTTTTACCAACGTTTTTGACTTTATCAATATCTAAGCTGCTTAATCTGCTACTCCAGCCTATTTCTGGCAGCCTTTTTCTACCTCTTTGAGCATTAGCGGGCTGTGAAGAGGTGGCGCTCATTGCGATCGCCAAGCTAGCGATAACAAATTTTAGTTGTGAACTGACTTTAATAGTTTTCATATACTTTTTATTGTTTTTTCAGCATTTTGACTGCCTGCAAACAAGAGTTGATTTGGCGCTAACTAATTTAAATAACAGAATACTCATACCAAAATTGGCTTATCGTCACAATCTAGGCTGTATCTTCTTGATATCTTTATCTAATCTCAGGAACTTTTTCTAGTCAGTGATCTCTAGCACCGCTCTAGATAGTTTACGATCGTCACTATCTCATCGATCGCGCTGCGCAGATTACGGCTTTTTAGTTCGGAGTTATTAACAATAATGCTAAATACTAAGGGCAAACCAGATGAAGTATTCAAGTATCCTGATAATGCTCCTACTCCAGTTAAGGTACCTGTTTTTCCCCAAAGATTGTTCTGGATTTGAGTGTTGCTAAAGCGTCTTTTTAGCGTTCCACTTGCCCCTGGTCTAGCTAGAGACTGGCGATAGGCTTGAGCAATTTCAGAATTTGGCGATCGCGCCATTAATTGTAAAATTTTGACTAATGTTTGGGGCGCAATTAAGTTTTGCCGAGATAAGCCAGAAGCATCAACTAAAACATATTCTTTTGGATCAATACCGATTTTCTGCAGGTAATGGGCGATCGCCTCTGTTGGACTTTCCAGGTTTAATCGACGGGCGAGTATTTTACCCAAAGCCTCTGCATAAAGATTATTACTGGCTTGATTAATTTCTGCCAATATTTCCCTCATTGGTGGAGCAGAAAGAGAGATTATTGGCGTATCTGAGAAACTGGGCACATTTTCTGTTTCG